>NZ_JBEXGU010000223.1:0-11624 GCF_040607515.1 Streptosporangium sp. NPDC005286
CCCGCACGGGCGGGGGGCGCGAGCCTTTTCCCGTCGACGGGGGCGGGACCGGTTTCCAGGACTGATTTGGCATTCGTGGACGGCAGGGCGTACGCTGTCAACGCCGAAGACCGCCGGTCGTCGTCGGGCCGCATGGCCTGATGACCTAAGGAGCCACGTCAGTGGACGGCCCGCGTAGGTGTGATGTGAGTTTTCATCTGGATTAATCTCCTTATGTGAGCCCCGTGCGCCTGCGCCGGGGCTTGTCTGTTTTTCATGGGCCCTTACCCCGGCGGCACATCTGGAAGGAGGCCCATGGCGAAGGCAGAAAAGGCAACGGCTGTCGCTGAGCTGAAGAGCAGCTTCGACGGCTCCAATGCTGCCGTTCTGACCGAATACCGCGGTCTCACCGTCGCCCAGCTCAAGCAGCTGCGCGTTTCTCTCGGTGAGAATGCGAAGTTCGCCGTGGTGAAGAACACGCTGACCAAGATCGCGGCCACTGAGGCCGGGTTCAACCAGCTCAACGACCTGCTCGCGGGTCCGTCGGCGATCGCGTTCGTCAACGGCGACGTGGTCGAGGCTGCCAAGAGTCTGCGTGACTTCGCCAAGGCCAATCCCCTCCTGGTCATCAAGGGCGGTGTCGTCGACGGCAGGTCGATGACGCCGGACGAGATCACCAAGCTTGCCGACCTTGAGTCGCGTGAGGTTCTCCTCGCGAAGCTGGCCGGTGCGATGAAGGCGAAGCAGGGCCACGCGGCCGCCGTCTTCAACGCGCTGCCCACCAACATGGCTCAGCTGGCCGAGGCACTGCGCGCCAAGCGCGAAGGCGCCGGCGAGTAGGTCCGCGCAGGCGGTCACAGGGGATTAACGCAACCGCGGTCCCAACTTTCCCTAATTGTCAGATCCGTATGGAGGAACCATCATGGCGAAGCTCAGCACCGACGAGCTGCTCGACGCTTTCAAGGAGATGACTCTCCTTGAGCTGTCCGACTTCGTGAAGCTCTTCGAGGAGACCTTCGACGTCAAGGCCGCCGCTCCGGTCGCCGTCGCCGCCGCTGCCGCCCCCGGTGCGGCCGCTGCCGAAGAGGTCGAGGAGCAGGACGAGTTCGACGTCGTCCTCGAGGCCGCCGGCGACAAGAAGATCCAGGTCATCAAGGAGATCCGCGCCCTGACGAGCCTGGGCCTCAAGGAGGCCAAGGACCTCGTTGACGGCGCTCCCAAGTCCGTCTTCGACGGCAAGGTCAACAAGGAGCAGGCCGAGAAGGCCAAGGCCGCCCTTGAGGGTGCCGGCGCGACGGTCACCGTCAAGTAGTTCGTCTTACCGGAAAGAGCGGGTCCACCTGGTGCCGGTGGCCCGCTCTTTTTGTGTCCGCTCTGTTGGACACGATGTCTTATAACCACGGCATAACGATCGACGGAAGCTATTGGACCCTCTTCCAATTCGGGCGATCGCGGCTACGGTTGATGCAGTCGCAGGTTCTGCCGGCGGAGTCTCCGGCACGCCGCGGGACGGGCACGTCCCGCGGGCTCCTGAAAGGCGGCACGTGGGCGTCGAAGTCGTGGTAGAGGGTCTGACCAAGTCGTTTGGGAAGCAGGTCATCTGGGAGGACGTCACGCTGACGCTTCCCGCCGGTGAGATCTCCGTGCTGCTCGGTCCGTCCGGCACGGGCAAATCCGTTTTCCTGAAGACCCTGGTGGGCCTGCTGAGGCCCGAACGCGGCCACATCTGGATCGACGGGCACGACCTCGCCAACTGCAGTGAGAACAAGCTCTACGAGCTCAGGCGGCTGTTCGGCGTGCTGTTCCAGGACGGGGCGCTGTTCGGCTCGCTCAACCTCTACGACAACGTCGCCTTCCCGCTGCGCGAGCACACCAGGAAGAGCGAGACCGAGATCCGCCGCATCGTGATGGAGAAGATGGAGCTCGTCGGGCTGGCCGGCGCCGAAGGCAAGCTTCCCGGCGAGATCTCCGGTGGCATGCGCAAGCGTGCGGGCCTGGCCAGGGCGCTGGTCCTGGACCCCGAGATCATCCTGTTCGACGAGCCCGATTCGGGCCTCGACCCGGTTCGCACGACCTATCTCAACCAGCTGATCGTCGATCTCAACGCGGAGATCGAGGCCACCTTCCTCATCGTCACCCACGACATCAACACCGCCCGTACGGTGCCCGACAGCATCGGCCTGCTGTTCCGGCGTGAGCTGATCATGTTCGGGCCGAGGGAGATGCTGCTCTCCAGCGACGAGCCGGTGGTCAGGCAGTTCCTCAACGCCCGCAGGCACGGCCCGATCGGCATGTCCGAGGAGAAGGACGTCTCCGAGCTGGAGGCCGAGGCCCAGATGGGGCACGACCCCGGCGGGCTGCCGCCGATCCCGCCGCAACTGATGCCGAGCGAGAGCCGGATCCGCCGCACGCAGCGCCCGCCGGGTTCGTGGCTGGCCGCCAACGGGGTCATCCCGCCGCCCAACTCGTTCGTGGATGAGAGGGGCCGGAACTGGCTGGAGGAGTATCCCCGGCTGGTCACGGCGCACGTCCACGGCGCACGTTGACCGCGGGCGGGTAGCGGGCGTCCCGCCGTTCACCGCACGAAGCGAAACGCTGGGCGAAACGGCCCGAAGCAGGTGAGCAAAGGCTGGTATGCGGATCTGTGCGGCGGGTTATGATCCGGCGATCGGGGAGCACGCCGTCCCGGTGGCGGGAAAGCCGCGCTCACCGGCTCGCGTTCCACGGACCGTGCGATGGGAGAGAACGCATGGCAGTGCACGCCGCTCGCCTCCGCCGCCCCCGTCGCACGCTCAGGATCGCAGCACCGGTACTCGGAGTGCTGATCGCGATGCTGCTCGTCGCCGCGCTCTGGATCGGCTCCGACCTGCGCGACGCCCAGGCGGCGGCGGACGACAGACAGGCGGCGACACGGGCGGCGGGAGCGCACGCGGTGCATCTGCTCTCCGTCGGATACCGGAGCGTCGACGCCGACATCCAGCGAATCCTCGACGGCTCCACGGGTGAGGCCAGGGCCGAGTACGTCAGGACCGCCGCGGAGCGCAGGGAGGGCACGATCAAGGACAAGATCCTCCGTGCGGGCGCGCTACGCGCCCTGGGGCTGGTCTCGTTGACAGGGGACACGGCCCAGGTGATGGTGGTGGGCGATGAGGTGATCCGGTGGGACGGGAGTAAGAACGCTCCACGGGAGCAGTTCCACCGGTGGAACATGGAAGTGACCAAGGTCGGGGGAGCCTGGCTCGTGTCCAAGGCGGAGCTGGTGCCGTGACGCGCGCCTCCCGGTTGGCGGTCGGACTCATGGTCGTCGTGGCGCTCGCGCTCGCGGCGGTGGTCTGGATCATGTTCACAGATCTCAGCAGGCTGCGCGCGGACGAGAGGGCCGGACAGGAGGCGCTCGCCACGGCCCGGTCGGTCGCCTCCGACATGCTGTCCTACGACTATCGTACGATCGAACAGGATTTCGCAAGGGCGGGCGGTTACACGACCGGGGCGCTCAGCCTGCACTACCGGCAGCTGACCAGGGGCATGGCCGCGCAGGCCAGGGAGCAGAGAGCCGTGCAGCAGGCGACGGTGATCGGGGCGGGCGTGGAGTCGGTGGAGTCCGGCGACTCCGGCCGGGTCCAGGTGCTGCTGTTCATGAACATGAGCACCGTGAAGACCCCTCAGGGGGAGAAGGAACCACGCCGGCAGGTCAGCCAGAACCGGGCCAGGTTCATCATGGTCAAGAAGGACTCTCGCTGGTTCGTCGCCGAGCTCTCCACACTGCTCGGAGATCCTCCGTCACCATGATCGGCGCGTCGCTTCATTCAATTGTTAGTAAAACCTTGGTTTGGGATGGGTCCGCGGTTGGGTACACCTGCCATGGCAGCGTCGATCGTCAGTCGAACCATCGGCTGGCGTTCGAACCGCCGGGTGACTCAGCGTCAGCCACACCAGGTCGGAGATCGTGTTGGATCCTGTGGTGTGCGCAGGTCACCCGGTGGGAAAACTCCCAGGGTCTCGGCTATTTCCCGGCCGAAATGTCAGCTCCCGGGCTTGACGTTTCGGCTCTGACGGGCGATGCTGCGACCAACGTGGAGCTTGCAGTGAGACTGAGGTGGACAGGTGTGTGCCGTTCGGCTACACTGCCCCTTTGCGCTGCCCTTTGACGACCCGCTTCTTTTGGTGCTCTGATGCATGGTCGTCTGGCGTGCGTGTAGTCAGTCCGCCGCGAGCCCTCGGAAGGACATCTGTTGGCAGCCTCGCGCAACGCCTTCGCCGTACCCGCCGGTCCCCGTCGTGTGTCTTTCGCACGAATTCAGGAGCCGCTCGAAGTTCCTGATCTTCTCGCTCTTCAGACCGAGTCCTTCGACTGGTTGCTCGGCAACGAGAAGTGGAAGGGGCGGGTCGAGGCGGCTCGCCAGGCCGGGCGCAAGGACGTTCCGGCCCAGTCGGGCCTCGAAGAGATCTTTGAGGAGATCAGTCCCATCGAGGACTTCTCCGGGACCATGTCCCTGTCGTTCCGGGACCACCGGTTCGAGCCGCCCAAGTACTCAGTCGATGAGTGCAAAGACAAGGACATGACCTACTCCGCCCCGATGTTCGTCACGGCGGAGTTCATCAATAACACCACTGGTGAGATCAAGAGCCAGACCGTGTTCATGGGCGACTTCCCGCTCATGACCGGCAAGGGCACATTCATCATCAACGGCACCGAGCGTGTCGTCGTCTCCCAGCTGGTCCGGTCCCCGGGTGTCTACTTCGACCGCAGCGTCGACAAGACCTCGGACAAGGACCTCTACGGATGCAAGGTGATTCCCTCCCGGGGTGCCTGGCTAGAGTTCGAGATCGACAAGCGGGACAGCGTCGGTGTCCGCATCGACCGCAAGCGCAAGCAGGCCGTCACCGTCCTGCTCAAGGCGCTCGGCTGGACCAGCGAGCAGATCCTTGAGCGTTTCGGGCAGTACGAGTCCATGCGGGCGACCCTGGAGAAGGACCACACGGCCGGCCAGGACGACGCTCTGCTCGACATCTACCGCAAGCTGCGCCCGGGCGAGCCGCCGACCAAGGAGTCGGCGCAGACGCTGCTGGAGAACCTGTACTTCAACTCCAAGCGCTACGACCTCGCCAAGGTCGGCCGTTACAAGATCAACAAGAAGCTCGGGGTCGACAGCGAGATCACCCAGGGCACGCTCACCGAGGACGACATCGTCGCCACCATCGAGTACATCGTCCGGCTGCACGCCGGCGAGGTGTCGATGCCCGGCGCCAACGGTGAGATCGTCGTCGAGACCGACGACATCGACCACTTCGGCAACCGCCGGCTCCGTACGGTGGGCGAGCTCATCCAGAACCAGGTCCGCCTGGGGCTGGCCCGCATGGAGCGCGTCGTCCGCGAGCGGATGACGACTCAGGACGTCGAGGCGATCACGCCGCAGACCCTGATCAACATCCGCCCGGTCGTGGCGTCGATCAAGGAGTTCTTCGGCACCTCCCAGCTGTCGCAGTTCATGGACCAGACCAACCCCCTCGCCGGCCTGACGCACAAGCGTCGTCTGTCCGCGCTGGGCCCCGGTGGTCTCTCCCGTGAGCGGGCCGGCTTCGAGGTCCGGGACGTTCACCCCTCGCACTACGGCCGGATGTGCCCGATCGAGACGCCGGAAGGACCGAACATCGGTCTGATCGGCTCGCTGGCCTCCTTCGGCCGGGTCAACTCCTTCGGCTTCGTCGAGACCCCGTACCGCAAGGTCGTCGAAGGCCGGGTCACCGACCAGGTCGAGTACCTGACCGCGGACGAGGAGGACCGGCACGTCATCGCCCAGGCGAACACGCCGATCGGCCCCGACGGAACGTTCCTCGAGTCGCGGGTGCTCGTCCGCAGGAAGGGCGGGGAGTTCGAGTCCCTGCGCGCCAACGAGGTCGACTACATGGACGTCTCGGCACGCCAGATGGTGTCCGTGGCGACCGCGATGATCCCGTTCCTGGAGCACGACGACGCCAACCGCGCGCTCATGGGCTCCAACATGCAGCGCCAGTCGGTGCCGCTGCTCAAGAGCGAGGCGCCGCTGGTCGGCACCGGCATGGAGTACCGTGCCGCGACCGACGCCGGCGACGTCATCACCGCCGAGAAGGCGGGCGTGGTCGAGGAGGTCTCCGCCGACTACGTCACGGTGATGAACGACGACGGCACCCGCACGACCTACCGCGTCGCCAAGTTCAAGCGCTCCAACCAGGGCACCTGCTTCAACCAGAAGCCGATCGTCGCGGAAGGCGACCGGATCGAGGTGAACCAGGTCGTCGCGGACGGTCCCTGCACCGACAACGGCGAGATGGCCCTGGGCAAGAACCTCCTCGTGGCGTTCATGCCGTGGGAGGGTCACAACTACGAGGACGCGATCATCCTCTCCCAGCGCCTGGTGCAGGACGACGTCCTGTCCTCGATCCACATCGAGGAGCACGAGGTCGACGCCCGCGACACCAAGCTGGGCCCCGAGGAGATCACCCGGGACATCCCGAACGTCTCCGAGGAGGTCTTGGCCGACCTCGACGAGCGCGGCATCATCCGCATCGGCGCCGAGGTCGTCCCCGGCGACATCCTCGTCGGCAAGGTCACACCCAAGGGTGAGACCGAGCTGACCCCCGAGGAGCGCCTGCTCCGCGCGATCTTCGGTGAGAAGGCCCGCGAGGTCCGTGACACCTCCCTGAAGGTGCCGCACGGCGAGCAGGGCAAGGTCATCGGCGTTCGCGTGTTCAGCCGCGAGGAGGGCGACGAGCTCCCCCCCGGCGTCAACGAGCTGGTCCGCGTCTACGTGGCCCAGAAGCGTAAGATCACCGACGGTGACAAGCTGGCCGGCCGTCATGGCAACAAGGGTGTCATCTCCAAGATCCTTCCGGTCGAGGACATGCCGTTCCTTGAGGACGGCACGGCGGTCGACATCATCCTCAACCCGCTGGGCGTGCCCGGCCGAATGAACGTCGGCCAGGTCCTGGAGACCCACCTGGGATGGATCGCGGCCAGAGGCTGGGACATCTCGGGCATCGAGGAGGCATGGGCCGAGCGGCTGCGTGACAAGGGCTTCGCAGAGGTCGACCCGCGCACCAACATGGCCACGCCGGTGTTCGACGGTGCCAACGAGGAAGAGATCATCGGCCTGCTCGACAACACCCTGGTCAACAGGGACGGCGGGCGCATGGTCGGCGCGAACGGAAAGGCCCAGCTGTTCGACGGCCGTTCCGGCGAGCCGTTCCCGCACCCGATCTCCGTCGGCTACATCTACATCCTGAAGCTGCTCCACCTGGTCGACGACAAGATCCACGCTCGTTCGACCGGCCCGTACTCCATGATCACCCAGCAGCCGCTCGGTGGTAAGGCCCAGTTCGGTGGCCAGCGCTTCGGTGAGATGGAGGTCTGGGCTCTGGAGGCGTACGGTGCCGCCTACGCGCTCCAGGAACTGCTCACCATCAAGTCCGACGACGTCCTCGGCCGGGTGAAGGTCTACGAGGCGATCGTCAAGGGCGAGAACATCCCCGAGCCGGGCATCCCGGAGTCGTTCAAGGTCCTCATCAAGGAAATGCAGTCGCTGTGCCTGAACGTCGAGGTGCTCTCCAGCGACGGCATGTCCATCGAGATGCGCGACACCGACGAAGACGTCTTCCGCGCCGCGGAAGAACTCGGCATCGACCTGTCCCGGCGTGAGCCGAGCAGCGTCGAAGAGGTCTGATCTAGAAGCTGAGGAGGGGATTACAAGTGCTCGACGTCAACTTCTTCGACGAGCTTCGGATCGGCCTCGCGACCGCCGACGACATCCGCCAGTGGTCGCACGGCGAGGTGAAGAAGCCCGAAACCATCAACTACCGGACGCTCAAGCCCGAGAAGGACGGACTCTTCTGCGAGAAGATCTTCGGTCCGACCCGCGACTGGGAGTGCTACTGCGGTAAGTACAAGCGCGTCCGCTTCAAGGGCATCATCTGTGAGCGCTGTGGCGTCGAGGTGACCCGCGCCAAGGTGCGTCGTGAGCGGATGGGCCACATCGAGCTGGCCGCGCCCGTCACGCACATCTGGTACTTCAAGGGTGTCCCGTCCCGTCTGGGATACCTGCTCGACCTGGCCCCGAAGGACCTCGAGAAGGTCATCTACTTCGCGGCCTACATGATCACGCACGTCGACAAGGAAATGCGCGAGCGTGACCTGCCGTCGCTGGAGGCGAAGATCTCCGTCGAGCGGCAGCACGTCGAGCAGCGCCGTGACGCCGACATCGAGGCTCGCCAGCGCAAGCTGGAGACCGACCTGGCCGAGCTTGAGGCCGCCGGCGCCAAGGGCGACCAGCGCCGCAAGGTGCGTGAGGGCGCCGAGCGTGAGATGCGGCAGCTGCGTGACCGGGCCCAGCGCGAGCTGGACCGGCTGGACGAGGTCTGGAGCCGCTTCAAGAACCTCAAGGTCCAGGACCTTGAGGGCGACGAGCTGCTCTACCGCGAGATGCGCGACCGCTTCGGCCGTTACTTCCGCGGTGGCATGGGCGCCCAGGCCATCCAGGAGCGTCTGACCAACTTCGACCTCGCCCTTGAGGCCGAGAACCTGCGCGAGACGATCCGCAGCGGCAAGGGCCAGAAGAAGGCCCGCGCGCTCAAGCGTCTCAAGGTCGTGTCGGCGTTCCTGAACACCCGCAACTCGCCCAACGGGATGGTCCTCGACTGCATCCCGGTCATCCCGCCGGACCTGCGCCCCATGGTGCAGCTCGACGGTGGCCGGTTCGCCACCTCGGACCTGAACGACCTGTACCGCCGTGTGATCAACCGGAACAACCGCCTCAAGCGGCTTCTCGACCTCGGTGCCCCCGAGATCATCGTGAACAACGAGAAGCGGATGCTCCAGGAGGCCGTCGACGCGCTGTTCGACAACGGCCGCCGCGGCCGCCCGGTCACCGGTCCGGGCAACCGCCCCCTGAAGTCCCTCAGCGACATGCTGAAGGGCAAGCAGGGCCGGTTCCGCCAGAACCTGCTGGGCAAGCGAGTCGACTACTCCGGCCGTTCGGTCATCGTCGTCGGCCCGCAGCTGAAGCTGCACCAGTGCGGTCTGCCCAAGCAGATGGCGCTGGAGCTCTTCAAGCCGTTCGTGATGAAGCGCCTGGTCGACCTGAACCACGCGCAGAACATCAAGTCGGCCAAGCGGATGGTCGAGCGTGCTCGCCCAGTCGTGTGGGACGTCCTCGAAGAGGTCATCACCGAGCACCCCGTGCTGCTCAACCGCGCGCCGACCCTGCACCGCCTGGGCATCCAGGCCTTCGAGCCACAGCTGGTCGAGGGCAAGGCCATCCAGATCCACCCGCTCGTCTGCACCGCGTTCAACGCGGACTTCGACGGCGACCAGATGGCCGTGCACCTGCCGCTGTCCGCCGAGGCGCAGGCCGAGGCCCGCATCCTGATGCTGTCGACGAACAACATCCTGAAGCCGGCCGACGGCAAGCCCGTGACCATGCCCACCCAGGACATGATCATCGGTCTCTACTCGTTGACCACGATCAAGGACGAGGACGAGAACGGCGTCGGCCGGGGACGGGTCTTCGGCTCGGTGTCGGAGGCGCTGATGGCCTTCGACCGCCGGGAGCTCGACATCCAGTCGCAGATCCAGATCCGGATGCGGGGAGACGTCCCGCCGCCCCGCGGCTGGGCGGGCCCCGAGGGCTGGGAGGCCGGTGACAGCTACCGCCTGGAGACCACTCTGGGCCGCTGCCTGTTCAACCAGACCCTGCCGGCGAACTACCCGTACGTGAACTCGCAGGTCGGCAAGAAGCAGCTGTCGGTCATCGTCAACGAGCTCGCCGAGAAGTACCCCAAGGTCGAGGTCGCGGCCGCGCTCGACGCCCTCAAGGACGCCGGCTTCTACTGGGCGACCAGGGCCGGTGTGACGATCTCCATCGAGGACGTCATCGCGCCGCCGAACAAGTCCGAGATCATGGAGACGTACGAGCGCCGGGCCGACAAGGTCCAGCGCGAGTACGAGCGTGGTCTGATCACGGACGAGGAGCGTCGTCAGGAGCTCATCGAGATCTGGACGCACGCGACCAGCGACGTGACCGACGACATGCAGAAGGCGTTCCCGAAGACCAACCCGGTCTGGATGATGGTCCAGTCGGGCGCCCGAGGAAACCTGATGCAGGTCCGGCAGATCTCCGGCATCCGTGGTCTGGTGTCCAACACCAAGGGTGAGACGATCCCGCGCCCGATCAAGGCCTCGTTCCGCGAGGGTCTGTCGGTGCTGGAGTACTTCATCTCCACCCACGGCCAGCGGAAGGGTCTGGCGGACACCGCGCTGCGGACCGCCGACTCGGGGTACCTGACCCGTCGTCTGGTGGACGTCGCACAGGACGTCATCGTCCGCGAGATCGACTGCGGCACCGACCGCGCCGTCCCGCTGCACGTCGCCGACCGCGACGCTCAGGGCAACCTGGTCAAGGCGGAGAACGCCGAGAGCAACGTGCACGGCCGCATCCTCGCCGAGGACGTGGAGGTGGACGGCAAGATCATCGCGCCGGTGGGCGTCGACATCAACGACATCCACGTCACCGCCCTGGTCGAGGCCGGAGTGGAGACCGTCAGGACCCGCAGCGCCCTCGTCTGCGAGGCCAAGATCGGTGTCTGCGCCACCTGCTACGGCCGCTCGCTCGCGACCGGCAAGCTCGTGGACGTCGGCGAGGCGGTCGGCATCATCGCCGCCCAGTCGATCGGTGAGCCCGGCACCCAGCTGACGATGCGGACCTTCCACACCGGTGGTGTGGCGGGCGCCGACATCACCCACGGTCTGCCCCGTGTCCAGGAGCTTTTCGAGGCGCGCGTCCCCAAGGGCGTCGCCCCGATCAGCGAGGCCGAGGGCCGGGTCCGCGTCGACGAGACCGACAAGACCCGGAAGATCGTGATCGTCCCGGACGACGGTTCCGAGGAGGTCGCCTACCCGGTGTCGATGCGGTCGCGCATGCTGGTCTCCGACGGGCAGCGGGTCAAGGTCGGCCAGCAGCTGATCGCCGGTGCCGTCAACCCCAACGAGGTGCTGCGCATCCTCGGCCCCCGGGCCGTGCAGCTGCACCTTGTGGCGGAGGTCCAGCAGGTCTACCGCTCGCAGGGTGTGTCGATCCACGACAAGCACATCGAGATCATCGTGCGGCAGATGCTCAAGCGCGTGAACGTGCTGGAGTCCGGCGACGCCGACATGCTGCCCGGTGAGCTCGTCGAGCGGCCGCGCTTCGAGCGGATCAACCGCGAGTGCGTGGCGGAGGGCGGCACGCCGGCCTCCGGGCGTCCGGTGCTGATGGGTATCACCAAGGCCTCGCTCGCCACCGAGTCCTGGCTGTCCGCGGCGTCCTTCCAGGAGACGACCCGAGTGCTCACCGACGCGGCGATCCACGCCAAGTCGGACTCGCTGCTCGGCCTCAAGGAGAACGTCATCATCGGAAAGCTCATCCCGGCCGGTACCGGCATGCCGCAGTACCGCAACATCCGGGTCGAGCCCACCGAGGAGGCCAAGGCCGCGATGTACACGGTCGGCGGCTACGACGGCTCCGCGGCGGACTACACCTTCGGTTCGGGCTCCGGTGAGGCCGTGCCGCTGGAGGAGTACGACTTCGGTCAGTACAACCGCTAAGTGATCGCAGGCGGCGCCCGGTCCCCGGCAG
>NZ_JBEXGU010000224.1:0-11578 GCF_040607515.1 Streptosporangium sp. NPDC005286
CCGACGTCGGGGTGCCGGTCGCCCGGCGTGGCGTGCGTTCTCGAGCGTGTGGCCCGGAGGGTTGAAGGCGCGTGCTTCAGAGCTTGCGGAGGACCGCCACGACCTTGCCGAGCACGGTGGCCTCATCACCCGGGATCGGGTCGTAGTTGGGGTTGTGCGGGACCAGCCAGACGTGGCCGTCCCTGCGCTTGAAGGTCTTGACCGTGGCCTCGCCGTCGATCATCGCCGCGACCACGTCACCGTTGTCGGCCACCGGCTGCTGGCGTACGACCACCCAGTCGCCGTTGGCGATGGCGGCCTCGATCATCGAGTCTCCGGTCACCTGGAGGAGGAAGAGCGTGCCCTCGCCGACGAGTTGCTTAGGCAGGGCGAAGACATCCTCGATGCTCTCCTCGGCGAGGATCGGGCCACCGGCGGCGATCCGGCCGACGAGTGGCACGTAGGCGGCGGTCGGGCGGCTGACCGGGGTCTCGTCCTCGCCGGAGTCGGGATCCACCCACAGCACGGGCTCGCCGGGAAGGCGCACCTCCAGAGCACGGGGGCGGTGCGGGTCACGCCGCAGGTAGCCCTTGCGCTGCAAAGCCGTCAACTGGTGCGACACGCTGGAGGTGCTGGTGAGCTGCACCGCCTCACCGATCTCCCGCATGGACGGCGGGTAACCGCGCTGCTGCACGGAGTCGCGGATCACTTCAAGGATCTTCCGCTGCCTGGGGGTGAGGCCAAGGGAGTCACGCCTTCGCACCGCCAGGTCGCTGGCGGCCGAACCGTTCTCGTTGTGCTGGCTCATACGAACTCCTCGCCTCCCGGTCTGTATCTGATGTGTCGCACACAGCGACCATACAACGGCCGAAGATCATATTCAAACAATTGTTCGAATGTCCTCGATATCGGCGACGCCGTGGTGTACAACATCGTACGGGAGTTCGATCGACATCGTGTTCGATTCACCGATCTTTCTTCGACATGTGTTCGGCCAGGTCGAGGGGATGGGGGCCACCGTGAAACCGACCGCGACGACACCACGATCCATGGCCGTGCCGAGATCCCGGACCGCGCGGCGATCGCCGGGGGCACCGCTGCTGCGCCTGGTGCCGCCACCGAGATCGGAGCCCGCTCCCGCGCCGGAATCAGGCAGCCGGGCCGGGGTGGGGCGGAGTCCGGAAGACGGAAGGGTGCCGGGGCGGCCCGGGCGCGAGCGGACGGCCGGGCGGCCTCGGGAGCCGGAGGCCGGGTGTGAGCCGAGACTCGGGCGTGGCGCGAGGCGTGGGCACGGGCAGGGGCCTCGGCGGGGGCTTGGGCATGGGGCGCCGGGCCGGGTGCCCGGGGCGGGAGCGGTTCGTGCGGGCGTCCGTCGCCCAGGTGCCGTCCGGCCCCGGACCGCCAGGCGGCCACTCCGGCTCACCCGGCGTGGGAGGATCGTGGCGGTGACGATGCTCGTACTGTTCACCCTGGGGATGCTCTGGGTCGGCGGGCGCATCGACACGGCCCTGGCGGGCGAGCGGACGGGTCACGAGGGCCTGCCCCGGATCACGGTGCACGCGGGTGACACGCTGTGGAAGATCGCGGACGCGTTGACGCAGGAGGGCGACGCCGGCCGGGCGGTCCGTCGCATCATGGACCTCAACGGGCTGGCCGACTCCGAGGTCCGGCCCGGAACCCGGCTCTATCTCCCCGAGGGCCTCATCCGCTGAGAAGTGGCGCATTCCGTGGGGCGCGTGGGATTGGCCGGCGGGGTTCGAGGAAGGCGTGGGCGAGCCGCGCGGGAGGGTTCGATGAGGGTCCTGCCTGACATATCGTCTGGGACGCATGTGAGGGAAGGGGTGCGTGAGGTGGGAGGGCATCGCCCGAGGGGCGACACGCCGAGACGTGACGGCTGATCAGCGACTTCGTGTGGCGAGGGCCTTTCAACTTGCGTTCATGGTCGCGCACTTCTACCGTTAGACCACAACATCTAGTGGCTGCACTACAACACTTCACCACAGATTGTGTTTCCATTACCGCATCTCGACTATTCGAGGGGCGTGCGCGAGCGTCTCGACATGCGCGCCATGGGGCAGGTGAGGTGGGTGAGCCGCTCTCGCAGCTCAAGGAGGCGACGCGCGTGCACTGTCCGTTCTGTCGTCATCCGGACACGCGAGTCATCGACAGCAGGGCCACCGAGGACGGCGGTGCCATCCGCCGCAGGCGCACGTGCCCGGAGTGCGGGCGCAGGTTCACCACACAGGAGACGGTCCTGCTCATGGTGAGCAAGCGCAGTGGCGTGACGGAGCCGTTCTTCAGGGACAAGGTGATCGCCGGGGTCCGGCGGGCCTGCCAGGGGCGGCCCGTCGGCGAGGACTCCCTGGCGCAGCTGGGCCAGCGGGTCGAGGAGAGCATCCGGGCCACCGGATGCGCCGAGATCGCGGCCCACGAGGTCGGGCTGGCGATCCTGGGGCCGCTCCGCGAACTGGACGAGGTGGCGTACCTGCGGTTCGCCTCCGTCTACCGGGGGTTCGAGACCCTGGCCGACTTCGAGGCGGAGATCGAGCAGCTCCGGGTGGGGCGCTCCAGCGGGCAAGACTGAGAAAGACCCTGGGCGCCGGGGGTGAGCGGCGTGTTGGTGTGGTCCGATATGAGGGCTCGCGGAGCCCCAGGAGGGGGAAATCATGACGGAGACCGCCGGCGCGGTGGCACGTGGGAGCAAGCGGCCGCGCAAGGGCCTGAGGATGAAGCGCATCTTCACCACCCCAGGCGTGCACCCCTATGACGAGCTGTCCTGGGAGCGCCGTGACGTCGTCATGACCAACTGGCGCGACGGCTCGGTCAACTTCGAGCAGCGCGACGTCGAGTTCCCCCAGTCGTGGTCGGTCAACGCCGCCAACATCGTGACCACCAAGTACTTCCGCGGCGCGGTCGGCACCCCGCAGCGGGAGTGGAGCCTCAAGCAGCTGATCGACCGCGTGGTGGGCGTCTACACCCGTACGGCGGTCGAGCACGGCTACTTCGCCGGCGAGGAGGACGTGGAGATCTTCGACCACGAGCTCAAGCACGCTCTGGTCAACCAGGTCTTCAGCTTCAACTCCCCCGTCTGGTTCAACGTCGGCACGGCGTCGCCGCAGCAGGTCAGCGCCTGCTTCATCCTGGCCGTCGACGACCAGATGGAGTCGATCCTCGACTGGTACAAGGAAGAGGGTGTGATCTTCAAGGGCGGTTCCGGTTCCGGCGTCAACCTCTCCAGGATCCGCTCCTCCAAGGAGCTTCTCTCCAGCGGCGGCACCGCCAGCGGCCCGGTCTCCTTCATGCGCGGAGCGGACGCCTCCGCGGGCACCATCAAGTCCGGCGGCGCCACCCGCCGCGCCGCCAAGATGGTGGTCCTCGACGTCGACCACCCCGACATCGAGGAGTTCGTCGAGACCAAGGCGCGCGAGGAGGACAAGATCCGCGCCCTCCGTGACGCCGGGTTCGACATGGACCTGGGCGGCAAGGACATCGTCTCCGTCCAGTACCAGAACGCCAACAACTCCGTGCGCGTCTCCGACGAGTTCATGCGCGCGGTGGAGCAGGGCGAGGAGTTCGGCCTGCGTGCCCGGCTCACCGGCGAGGTCATCGAGAAGGTCGACGCCAGGAGCCTGTTCCGCAAGATGGGCAAGGCCGCGTGGGAGTGCGCCGACCCCGGCGTCCAGTACGACGACACGATCAACGACTGGCACACCAGCCCCGAGACGGGCCGCATCACCGCCAGCAACCCCTGCTCGGAGTACCTGCACCTGGACAACTCCTCGTGCAACCTGGCGAGCATCAACCTGCTGAAGTTCCTGAGAGACGACGACACCTTCGACATCGCGAACTTCGTGAAGATCACTGAGCTGATCATCACCGCGATGGACGTCTCCATCACCTTCGCCGACTTCCCGACCGAGAAGATCGGCGAGACCACTCGTGCCTACCGCCAGCTCGGCATCGGCTACGCCAACCTCGGCGCGCTGCTCATGGCCACCGGCCACGCCTACGACTCCGAGGGCGGCCGCGCCCTGGCCGGAGCCATCACCTCGCTGATGACCGGCGCCTCCTACCGCCGCAGCGCGGAACTGGCCGCGGTCGTGGGCCCGTACGACGGCTACGCCCGCAACGCCGACGCGCACAAGCGGGTCATGCGCAAGCACAACGACGCCAACGAGACTCTGCGCACGTTCGAGAAGATGGACGGCGACATCCACCACGAGGCCTCCAAGCAGTGGGCCGAGTGCCTCAGGCTCGGTGAGAGGAACGGCTACCGCAACGCCCAGGCCTCGCTGCTCGCGCCCACCGGGACCATCGGCCTGATGATGGACTGCGACACCACCGGCATCGAGCCCGACCTCGCCCTGGTCAAGTTCAAGAAGCTCGTCGGCGGCGGTTCCATGCAGATCGTCAACCAGACGATCCCGCGCGCGCTCCGGCAGCTGGGCTACCAGGAGGAGCAGATCGAGGCGATCGTCGAGTTCATCGCCGAGCACGGCCACGTCGTCGACGCCCCCGGCCTGCGCCACGAGCACTACGAGGTGTTCGACTGCGCCATGGGCGAGCGCGCGATCGCCCCCATGGGGCACGTCCGGATGATGGCCGCGGCCCAGCCGTTCCTGTCCGGCGCCATCTCCAAGACCGTCAACCTCCCCGAGTCCGCCACCATCGAGGACATCGAGCAGGTCTACATGGAGGGCTGGAAGCTCGGCCTGAAGGCCCTCGCGGTCTATCGCGACAACTGCAAGGTCGGCCAGCCCCTCTCGGCCGCCGGCAGGAAGACCGAGGCGAAGGAGGCTGTCGCCGAGCCGGAGATCCAGGTCGTGGAGATCAGCCGCCCGACCCGTCGCCGGATGCCGAACCAGCGTCCCAGCACCACCACCCGCTTCACCGTGGGTGGCGCCAAGGGCTACATGACCGCCTCCTCCTACCCCGACGACGGCCTCGGCGAGGTCTTCCTGAAGATGTCCAAGCAGGGCTCGACCCTCGCGGGCGTCATGGACGCGTTCTCGGTGGCCATCTCCATCGGCCTGCAGTACGGGGTGCCGCTGGAGACCTACGTCGGCAAGTTCGTCAACATGCGCTTCGACCCGGCCGGCATGACCGACGACCCGGACATCCGGATAGCGGCCTCGGTGATGGACTACATCTTCCGCCGCCTGGCCCTGGACCACCTGCCCTACGACGACCGTGCCGCCCTCGGTATCTTCTCCGCCTCCGAGCGCGCCGCCCAGCAGCGTGGTGAGGACCCGGCCCCGATCCACGCCGACGAGGTCATCGCCGAGCTCGCCACCTCGGCCCCCATCGAGGAGCCCCAGACCCGAGCCGAAGCGGTGCCGGTGGAAACCCCGCGGCGGGCCGGCTCCCTGGAGTCCCACCAGGGCCGTACCGCCGACGCGCCGCTCTGCATGACCTGCGGCACCAAGATGCGCCCCGCGGGCAGCTGCTACGTCTGCGAGGGCTGCGGCTCCACCAGCGGCTGCAGCTGAAAACGGGCCGAGTTGCATCGGATACAACGTGCTGAATGTCCGCTGTGGGGGATGGCTCGGCCTGGTTAAACGTGGTTGTCCTTTGGCTTCGCAGCCGGAACCGGAGGATTGCCCAGATTCGTCTCAGCCGCTGATGGTTGGCGGCTGAACGGCGAACGCCTGGCCTTGTAGGGGCCAGGCGTTCGGTGCGGCACTGAACTGATGTCAATGCGCTGGGTCAGATCACGCATGACATCAGCTTTCGGGTCGCGATGCAAATTAGACCCGGAGGGGGATGTTGATCATTCCAAAGAATCCTCGTCAGACCGGCGCAAAGGCTGCTTCAGTCGCTGCTAAGACCCTGACCGGCGCGAATGCGACCAAGGCGGAGAAGTCCGCTGCGGCCAGCGCACTGTCGCAGGCTCCCAAGAGCACCGGCCAGACCGGCGCGAAGGCCGCTTCGGCCGCCTGCAAGACGCTGGCGAACCCGAATGCGACCAAGGCGGAGAAGGCTGCCGCAGCCAGCGCGCTGGCGCAGACGCCGGTCCGCCCGAAGAAGAAGTAGCACGCGGCTGCTCGGGGCCTACACCCGGGCAGCCGCCCCGCTGAACGCCGTCTCCGACGGCTGCTCCGCATACTCAGAGCTTGCCGTGTCCTTGTCTTTTGATCACATCAACCACAACAATGTTGCGGTGAATGCAACGGAAGCTCGTGAGGGTCATGTCGGCCGCTTGGCCGGGTCCGCTGGCTTGGAACTCGTCGATGGAGTGGTCCACCTCGACCCTTCAAGCGCGGTGTTCGAGGCGATGCTGCTGGGCTGGGCACGCCAGCAACGCACTCGTTTCCTCAACGAGGAGGCGACGATCAAACCACGGATGTCGCTGGTGCGGCGTTGGGCTGACTTCACGAACCAGTACCCGTGGCAGTGGCAACCTGCCGATGGTGAGGCGTTCATAGCTCACCTGCGGTCCCCGAACCGCAAGAAGCCGGTCGTTCTGTCGACAGGGCGGGGCTACGAGACCACCCTCGCTCTGTTTATGGACTTCATCACCGACCGCCGCTACGGCTGGGCGGCGGAGTGCCTGGAGCGGTTCGGACAGACCCCGCAGCAGATCTTCCACGAGGACAATCGTGTCGCCCACGTGGCCGAATACGAGGGCCAGCCTGATCGCCGCCCGTTGACCTACGACGAGGTCCAGGCCCTGTTCGACGCCGCCGACAGCCGAGTCGAGGAGGCCCAGAATCGGGGCCGCAAAGGCGCGTTGACCGCAATGCGGGACTCCGCCCTGCTCAAGACGGTCTACGCCTACGGGCTGCGGCGCAACGAGGCGCGGATGCTCGACCTCGCCGACCTTCGGCGGGCTCCGAAAAGACCGCAGTACGGCAAACACGGCGGCCTCTACGTCCGCTACGGCAAGGCGTCCAACGGCAGTCCGCCCAAGCGCCGCACGGTGTTCACGGTCAAGGAGTTCGACTGGATCGTTGACGTGCTCGACCACTGGTGCACCGAGGTCCGCCCCGCCTTCTCACCTGGCAAGCTCGCCGCACTGTTTGTCACCGAACGCTCCAGCCGCATGTCCCTGCGCGGCGTCAACATGGCTTTCACCACGGCCAGAGACGCCGCTGGCCTACCGCCCGAACTGGACCTGCACTGTCTGCGGCATTCGTACATCACGCACCTCGTGGAGTTCGACTATCCCGAGAAGTTCGTGTCCATGCAGGTCGGCCACAGCTACGCCAGCACGACCGCGATCTACACCGGTGTGTCCGACGAGTACCGCAACCGGGTGATCCAGCGCGCTCTGAAGGACCGCCACCCTGACCTCTGGGAGAGTCAATGATCAAGAAAATGGGGATCACCTGGAACCTGCGCAAGCTCATGGCCGACCGCGACATGTTCCAGACGACGGACATGGTCCCGCTACTCGCCGAACGAGGAGTCCATCTCTCCCGCGAGCAGGTCTTCCGGTTGGTCACCCAGCCCCCGCAGCGGCTGTCGATGGACACCCTCGCTGCGCTCTGCGACATCCTTCAATGCACCCCGAACGACTTGATCGAAGTTGAGACGGTCAATGCCCAGGTCAGCAAGGCTGTCGGAGACACGGACCGTCCTGCGCCGCAGGTTCGGCGGACCACGATCCGTCGACCGGGCCAGTGAGCCGCACCCGCGACGAGCGCAGAGTCGCAGAACGCCACGAACGACGCGTCCGGATCATCAATGCGCTCACCACCCGCCTGCCTGACCTGGACGCGGAGGCCGCGTCGAACGCACTGCTGCAGGCGCGGGCCGAACGCGGCGTCGCCCAGCGGGAGCTCGACGAGCACTTGGCCGCGCATCCGGACGCGCTCACCTTCGGCGATCCACGTTGCCCGGCCGTGATCGTGCGCCTCGCGCAGGCTCTGCTCGCCGCCGGACACACCGGTGTCACCTCGCCCGGTTGCTCGGAATGTCGACGCGCCGGCATCACGCTGCCTCGCAGCGGCCCGGGCGGCCGGATCTGCCAGGCATGCGCCGCACGAAGCTCCCTGAACAAGAAGCCGTGCGGGCGCTGCGGTCGCACCGCCAGGATTTCCGCTCGGCGAGACGAAGGTGGCGTCTGCTATTCCTGCTACCGCAAGGATCCGCAGGTCACCGAGGACTGCGCGGGCTGCGGACGTTCGCGGATGCCCGTCACCCGACGCTCGGATGGCAAGCCGCTCTGTGAAGCCTGCTGGACTCCGCCCGCGCATACCTGCACCGCCTGCGGTCGCGTCGGCCGCGCCCATTCCCTCGGCTCGGCCGGGGCGCTCTGCCCGACCTGCTACCGCCACCTTGCCCAGCCTCGCCGGACCTGCGGGAACTGCGGCAGGCACCAGCAGATTGTCCGCCGAGCCGCTACCAACAGCCCTGACCTCTGCTGGAACTGCGCGACCCCGGCCGCAACCCCGTGCTCAACTTGTGGGCAGGTTCGCCCCTGCACCAAGAACTCTCAAGGGCGGCTCGTCTGCCGCACCTGTCGGCCCCGGCCCACCAGTGTGTGCTCTGCTTGCAGCCAGGTCCGCCCCGTGCACGCCCACTGGCCCCGCGGACCGGTCTGTGGCGCCTGCTATGTCCGCATCCTCGACCACTCCGATGAGTGCCACCTCTGCCACGAGCAGCAACCTCTGCCACGAGCAGCAACCTCTGATCGCAAGGGACGACAGCGGGCACAACATCTGCGGCCCATGCGCCGGTATGCCCGGCATCTACACCTGCCTGGCCTGCGGCAAGGGCGGACGCCTCTACGCTGATGGCCGCTGCCCCCGCTGCGTGCTCTTGCTCCGCCTCGAAGAACACCTCGCTGGACCCGACGGCCAGGTCTCCTGCCAACTCCGTCCGCTGCAGGACGCGCTGGCCGCCGCAAACGACCCCCGCGGTGTCCTGTGCTGGCTGCGGCGAAGCCCGAACGCACACCTACTGGGCGAACTTGCCGCAAGCGGAAAGCCGCTTAGTCACGACCTTTTAGACGAACTCCCGCCCAGCCGCTACGAGCACTACGTCCGGCAGACTCTGGTTCACACCGGCGTGCTGCCCGAACGCCACGAAGACCTCGACCGGATCCCCGCCTGGCTGGACCAACTCCTGGCCGACCGGCCTGCCCAGCACGCCGCCCTGATCCGACCGTTCGTCCACTGGTTCCTGCTCAAACGGGCCCGCCGCAGAGCCGCCCACCGGGGACCTCACCCAAGACCGCCTCAACCAGTGGCTCGCGGACGGCAGCACGCGCAACTACTCCATCCGCTACCTCCTAAGCTGGCCAGGCTGTTGGGCCAACTCGCTGAAGGCCAGAGCCGACAAGCCAGGATCAAGACCGACGGCCCCGGGCAGCATTGGCTCTTCCCCGGCCTGCTACCAGGGCGCCCAGCCGCCCCGTCTGGGTTCAGCCGCAAGCTCCTCGACCACGGGATCGACGCTCGGCCGGCCCGCAACGCGGCCCTCATCGCGCTCCTGGAGGATGTTCCGCCCCCGATTCTGGCCGATCTCCTCGGCCTCCACATCAACACCGCAGTTCGATGGGCCAACATCGCCAGACGCGACTGGACCGACTACCTTGCCGCCCGCGACCAGGACACGACGAATACCGCACCCTCTGAATAAGTGCACGTCCCCAGTATTCTGGGCGCGCTTCGGATGTGAGGCACCCGGTCAGAGGCGGGGCGTCGGCGGAGGTCCGGTGCCCCGCCTCCGGCTGTCTGTGGGCTTTGCCGCCTCGGACCCGCACCGCTCGCGCCGCGACTCGGGTGTCCCGCAACCGGAGGAGCCGACCTCCCGTGCGGTGAGGGCTCCGCGGCTGATCGGACAGGCATGACGGACCCGGGCGTCGTCATCCCGGCGCCGAGGGGCGCGACGATCATTCCCGAGATGACGCGCGGGCCGGGTTCCTCGTCGAGCACCATCGTTCCCGGCAGCAGGTATCCGACGATGGCGGCGCTGGTCGTGCCCTCGTCCGAGATGAGCCGGTAGTTGAGGTAGAAGGTGACCGGCCTATGGGCCGGGCACACCGAGCGGCTGGCGATACGCTACTTCGCCACGGCGGGCGCCACTCTGATGGCGCCCGCGCTCGCCTGGCTTCGCCAGGAGCATCCGGGCGTGCGAGTCGACCTCGGGATGACCGACCCCGAAGACCCGCTGGGGGAGGCGACGCGGGGCCGTGCCGACCTTGGCCATCGCGATCCGATCCCATAACCGGCTGCACGAGGGCGTCCACACATCCAAGTCCGAAAATGAACGTTAAACCCATTATGGGATTGACCATAAGGGTTCATAAGAAGACGTAACTATTTGATAAGGCGCGCCGGTCATCCTCTGCCTTATGCAACCGCTCGGTTCCCGCAAGAATCCGGCGGCAGTGCTCTATCGGTTGACCAGGAGGTTTTGTGAAGAAGGTAGTTGGGCTGGCGGCATTCGCCCTGGCCGCCACCCTGATGGGTGCTGTAGCGCCGGCGACGGCCGTGGCCGATCCGCTGCCCCCCGGCCAGTCGGCCAAGCTCAAGGCCGCAGAGTCGGCCGCCACCATGGAGGGGCTCAAGCGGACGCTCGCCGAGCAGATCGCCCGCAGGCTCGACAACGGTGAGTTCAGGGCGGTGCTCAACCGCGAGCTGGCGGGTGACGGCCAGGCCGACCTGGCCGCGTTGTTCGCCTCCGTGCCAGGCGCGCAGGACCTGACCGACTACACCCGCCAGGCTGACAGCAAGATCCTGCAGTTGAAGGGTCTCCAGGCCGAAGGCGAGGGCGAGTCGCTGCTGGAGGTCTCGGCCGACCCCGCCACGGTCAAGCGGGTCGCCGCGGGCGAGAAGCCACTGGTCATGTTCACCCCGTCCAAGGACGAGAAGTTCGTCCGCACCGTCACCGCCTACGACTCGGCCGGTCGCACTTACGAGCTCGATGCCCGCCGGGCTCCCAGGCAGGCGGTGCTCGTCGTGGGCCTGAACGAGCGCAAGACCGCCGAGCTGGGCCAGCAGGTCATCCGCAAGGCTCTCAGCGAGGCCGGCATCACCGGAATCGACCGTAAGGCCGATGAGGCCCAGCAGCCTACGGCGCAGGCCGCGGGAACGCCCCGCTGGGCAGCCCAGATCAATCGCATCACCAACTACAACGACCACGAGCCCTGGTACAAGGGCGGACCGGAGATCTACGCCTGGACCATGGGCGCCGGGACCGACGGTAAGGCTCGGGTCGACAGCATCGAGATGCCCTACATCACCAACGAGGGCACGACCTACAGCAACGTGAACCAGGTCCTGATCGAGTGGTCCAACTTCAGCTGGACCGCCGTCGACGTCGTCTTCATGGAGCGCGACGACAACGCCGACCTGTCCGGCCTGGCCAAGGCCATCGTCGAAGGCGTGCTCGTCGTCACCGGAAACGGCCAGTACGTCGCGATCGCCGACAAGGTCATCGGCGCGCTGCCCAGCGACTGGGTCACCGACAGCGACGACTGGGTCGACTCCTGCTACAGCGTCCAGGCCGGCCGCGCCGGACAGGTCAAGTCCATGCCCTGCGCCGCCCGCCCGGTCGGCATGGAGGTACGCCTGATCTCCAACTGGATCTGACGAGTTCGGCTTCGGCCCGACACGTTGACCGCCGCGGCCCCGGTGACACACCGGGGCCG
>NZ_JBEXGU010000225.1:0-11507 GCF_040607515.1 Streptosporangium sp. NPDC005286
TCGTGTGCTCTTCCGATCTCCAGGGGGAGGGCGCCTTCGCGATGAGCACGCGGTCGGCTACTTCGCCGTGATGCCACCGTCGACGGGGATCGTCACGCCCGTGACATAGCTCGACAGGTCGCTGGCGAGGAAGAGCGCGACCTTGGCGATCTCATCCGGCTGGCTGGCCCGGCCCATCGGAATCGTCGCGAAGAAGGCGGCCTTACGGGCCTCGATCTCGGCGGGGTCGTCGGTCCGGAAGAAGCCCGGCAGGCCCGGCGTCTCGACCGAGCCGGGTGCGATGGCGTTGACGCGGATGTTGTCGGCGGCCCAGGCGAGCGCCATGGAACGCACCAGCGCGATGATGCCACCCTTGGTGAAGGAGTACATCGGGCTGAAGGGCGAACCGATCAGGCCGGAGGTCGAGGAGGTGAAGATGACCGACGCGCCGTTGGCCGCCTTGAGCGCCTCGGTGAGGTAGCCGCTGAGGAAGAAGCCCGCCCTGGCGTTGATCTCCAGCCCCGTGTTCCATTCCTCCTCGGTGAGGTCGAGGCCGGCGGCGCCGGGTATGCCGACATTGTTGTAGAGCACATGCAGGGCGCCGTGGTCCCGCTGAACCTGATCCGCGAGGGCCTTGAGCGCGGTGAGGTCACGGACATCAACGATCGCGGCGGTGCCGGTGCCGCCCGCGGCCTCGATGGCGGCGACGGTCTCCTTGGCGTTGGCCTCGTTGACGTCGACGACGATGACGTGCGCACCCTCCTGGGCGAATCGCTCCGCGGCGGCCCGGCCCATGCCGGAGGCTCCCGCGGTGATGAGTGCGACCTTGTCCTTCAGCAGCATGTCATTTTCTCCTTTGATATTTATCTGAACGTTGTGCTCGGGTCAGCCGCGGCTGCGGACGAGCAATTCGGCGAGGGCATGGGCCTGCTTCGTCGCGAACACGAGCCGGCGAGGGGCGTAGGCGTCGCCGAGGATGTAGACCTCGGGCAGCCTGCCTTTGAGGTCGTCGTACAGGGCGGTATCGGACACACCACCGCACGCAAGGACGATCGAGTCGAACTCCCCGACCGTCTCGGTACGCGAAGAGTAGACGTTCCGGGTCTCGACCGTGGAGTCGTGGATCGTGACGACCTCCTCCATGAAGCGCATCCGGACCCCCTGCGCGTCGAGGCGACCGAGGATGCCTCCGATGATGTATCGCCCGAGTAGCGGAGCGGGGCCCTGGGTGGCGTAGGTGAGTGTCACCTCGTGCCCGCGGCAGGAGAGGTGGTCGGCGACCGAGAGCGGTGGGACGTGATCATCCTGGGCGATGACGAGGACGCGCTTTCCCGGTCTCACCCGACCGGCCAGGACGTCGCGGATGTCGAGCACGTTGCCGCCCTCGGCTCCGGGGATCGCCGGTGTGCGGGGCGTCGCCCCGGTGGCCACGGCGACGACGTCGGGGGCGGTGGCGACGACGTCGCCGACCGTGGCCCGACGGCCGAGCTCGACGGTGACGCCGAGGCCGGCCAGACGGCGCCGCTGCCACTCGAGGTACTTGCCGTACATCTCGTGCCGCGGTGCCATCGCGGCATATCGCAGCTGGCCGCCGAGTTCGTCGCCCGCCTCCCACAGGGTGACGTCATGACCGCCCTCGCGGGCCAGAGCCGCGAGTTCCATGCCGGCAGGTCCACCGCCGACGACGAGCAGGGTACGGGGACGGGGTGTCTTCGGCCAGGGGTCCTCGACCTCGTGGCTCGTCCGGGGGTTCACGGCGCATCCGAAGCCGAGCCCCTCGACGTAGCGACGGCTGATGCACTCGTTGCCACCGACACACGGGCGGATGTCCAGGAGGCGGCCCTCGCGTGCCTTCAGGAGCAGCTCCCCGTCGGCGATGTGGGCCCGCGCCATGCCGACGACGTCCGCGTGTCCTGCCGCGAGCACCTGCTCGGCCACCTCCGGGCTGTTGATCCTGCCCGTGTGGATGACGGGGAGCGAGATGCTCCGCTTGAGCTCTCCGGCCAGCTCGGACCACTGCGCGGGATCGAAGTACGTCGGCTGGATATAGCTCGGGTTGCCCCAGGGCGACCCGATGACCCCGTGGACGTAGTCGATGAGGCCGGTCGACTCGAAGTACTGGGCCAGCTCGACTCCGCCGCCGACGTCGTAACCGCCGGGCGCCTCCTCCCGGATGTTGAGCCGGATCCCGAGAGTCATGGAGGTGCCGATGACCGCGCGGATCGCCTGCATGGTCTCGACGGCGAACCGAGCACGGTTCTCCAGCGATCCGCCGTACTTGTCCTCGCGCCGGTTCGTGAGCGGGGAGAGGAACCACTCGTGGAGGTCGTCATGGTTGAGGTGGAGCTCGACGCCGTCGGCGCGCCCGTCCATGGAGAGCTTGGCGGAGTAGGCGTACTCCTCGACGAAGGCGTCGATGTCGTCCTGGTCCATGACGTGCGGCATGAGGTTGATGACCGGTGAGCTCATCACGTGTGAGGCGCCGTGTGGCATGCCGCCCTGGTGCACCATCTGGACCGTGACCGTCGCGCCGTTCGAGTGCATCGTGTCGCAGAACTGCTGGACCCGATCGACGAAGAACGGGAGGCGGAAGAATCCCGTCGTCGCCGCCCCGACCCCCGTCGGTTCGAATCCCGGGATCAGGGTGTTCCTCACATGGGTCGACAGGCTGCCGACCCAGGCGACGCCTTCGTTGCGGACGCGCTGCTCGAAGTAGGCGATGTTGCGGGCCGCGTCGTCATCGGTGCCGTAGATGTTCCCGATCGCCGAGGCGTGAGGCGGGAGCATCACGCGGTTGCGCAGCCGCATCGTCCCCACCTGCAGGGGGGAGAAGAGGTGCGGAAAGGCGGGCGGCGAGTGCAGCTCTGCTGCTGTGGTCATCGAGAGTCCTCCGGCGGCGGAAACAACTTCATGTCAGGCTCTCTTTAAGGATAACAATGTTCATGATAAGTAGGAATGGAGAGCGGTGCCCGCCTTGTGACCGAGAGGCGTGGACGGGATGTGCCGCCGGACGGGGCAGGGCGGATCCTGGTCGCCGGGTGAGCCCGTACGTCGGCCGGGGATTCGCCGGCGCGTCCGGGGCGTGCAGGCTGTCGGTCCTCCGCCCGGTTGTCGATGGCCGCAGACTGCCAACCGTCTGTTTGAAAAGGCGTGCCGCTTCTATTGCCTCGCCGTAGCGGCGTGTGGCCTGATGCATATTATTCGCCGGAATGTAAGGCGATTCAGTGGCACCTCAGTCGGCTTCGTCGGGATCCGCTTCGGCCATCGGGCGCGGGGTGAGGGATTCCTCGACGTGTACCGGGACCATATCCGCCGGCCCATCCTGGTCGGTAGGCACTTCATCTCCAACGTGCGTGCCGAACCTGGATCAAACGGCATGATCCAGACCGGCGCCTACTTCCAGGCGGTGTTTCACGAACGCGGCAGGACGCGACTCCAGACGGGGTGCTACCGGGACGTGTGCGTCGAGACTCCCTCGGGCCTGCGCATCGCGCACAAGCGGATCGAGGTCGACTCCACTGTCCTGCTGCCACAGAGGGAGTAGCGCCGTGCCGCCGGCTTCCGGTCGGCGCTGAGAAGTGTCCGTGGCGTTCAGCCGCACCGGGTTCGGGCGCTCGGCGGCGTTGCGGCGCGCATGGCCGCCGGCGCCCAGTCCTCGCGATCGGGAAACGTGGCGCTGCGGCACCGGAAGATCACCCGTGAGCCTATCCGCCGATGGTGGAGGCGTTCCGGTCGCTTCGGAAGTCGGGCTTGCGCTTTTCGAGGAACGCCTGGGCACCCTCGAGCATGTCCTCACTGCCGATCGCCTGGATCAGCATCCCGAGTCCGGAGTTCATGTTGTCCTTGGAGTGGTTCCACCACTGGTTCGAGCTGATCTTGGTGATCTCGAGATAGCGCGGGCTCAGCCGGTGGATCTCGGCAAGCCATCGCTCGACGGCGTCATCGAGCCCGTCGTCACCGACGACCTCGTTGACCAGGCCGATGGCCAGCGCCTGCTCGGCCGTGTAACGCCGGCAGAGCATCGCCATCTCCTTCGCCCGCTTCTCCCCGATCTGCACGGCGAGCAGGTTGGTGGCACCCAGCACCGGAGCCGAGCCGACCCTTGGGCCGGTCTGCCCGAAAGTGGAGCGAGAGGTGGCGATCGCGAAGTCACAGGCAACGACGAGTTCGTTGCCGCCACCGGCGGCCGCTCCGTCGACGGCGGCGATCACCGGCCGGGGACAGGCGCGGATCGCGTCGACGAGCCGTAGTGAGGTGGTGAACAGCGCGCGCAGCTGCTGGGGGTCCGGCTCACCGAGCTGGTTCAGTGCGCCACCGGCGCAGAATGAGCCCCCGCTTCCGGTGATCACCACGGCGTCGGCCTCACCGGCGTCCTCGACCGCTGCGATCATGGCCCTCGCCATGTCGAGGTCATAGGCGTTGCGACGCTCAGGCCGGTTGATCCGGATCCAGACCGCCGAACCGCGCTGTTCCACTTCGATGGCAGACATCGCGCTCCCTTCGTGTCACGCCCGTGCCGGGCAGGTGGTCAAGGCTGACAGAAAATCAATCTATGATTATCAATCTAACCTAATATCGGCCTTGTGCTCAAGGATCCTGCGGCGGCGCCGCATGAACTCAACGCCGATCCGGTGGTTCCGGCACGGTGAGCTCCGACGCCACGAGAGCGGGAGGTGTTTCGGTGCGAGGGGGGAGCAAGGAGGCGCACGGCGGTCCTGCGTCCGGGTGTGGAGAGTCAAGGACGCCGGAGCCGCGAGAACATCGTTACATGTTGTTCCACACGATCGGTGCGGCGAGCACCTCGGGGAACTTGCGCTCGGCGTACTTGACGTATGCGTCGATGTGCTCGGCCATCGCCTCGGAGGAGGCGGCCGGGTCGTGCGAGGCGATGGCCTCGTAGATCTTCAGGTGTGCCTTGTGCACCGCGGACCGGCGTACTTCCGGGTAATCGATGCCGATCGCCGAGCCGTCGAGGATCCCGAGCAGCGCGTCGACGATGTAGCCGAACATGGCGTTGCCCGAGCCGTGGGCGATGATGTCGTGGAAGCGCTTGTTCTCGTCCAGGAAGACGGCCTCGTCGTCCAGGTGCTCGTGCATGTTGTCGACGCTGGACTTCAGATCCGCAAGTCGCTCGTCGCTCATCCGCTCCGCGGCGAGCCGCGCCATCATCGGCTCGAGGCCGGTGCGCGCCTCGGCGATCGTGCGAAATGGTGCGTTCGAGAACTGCAGCAGCAGCGTGAGCGCCGTGGCCAGGCTGGTGGCGTCGGGCTGCTGGACGATGGGGCCACCGCCCGGCCCTGGTTTGAGCAAGATGACGCCCTGAAGTTCGAGGAAGCGCAGGGACTCGCGGAGTGTGCCACGGCCCACGTCGTACTCGTCGAGCATGATGCGCTCGGGAGGTAGGCGGTCGCCCACGGTGTTACCGCGCCGGTTGATGTCGGCGACGATCCGCTGGGCGATCAGCATCGCGGTCTTCTGCGGGCGTAGCGGGGCGGATGACATGGTGAGATCCTCCAAGCCGGCAGCCGTGATGTGATCATCGACGGCGAAAAGTGGAAAATGATAATCACGATTATACGCAGCTTGGCGGTAGGTGGTCAGGATCCGCCCGCCGGGCGGGCGGTCAGCCCTCGCCCGGCTCGCCGGAGACGTCTTCCGCCGGCCGCTCACCCGCCCGGACCCCGGTGTACACCAGGGCGGGCGGCACGTTGCGCCAGATCGGGCCCAGGCTTTCGACGGTGGTGAACGTGTCCTCCATGAGGCCGCGGAAGTGCCGGAAGCGCTGTAGCGGCAGCACGGTCAGCGTCGTGACGGTGCTGAAGGTGCCGCCGGGGATGAGCGAGGCCGAGATCTCCTCCAGGATGCGCCTCTGCCGCGCCTCCTCGAACAGCGTCCAGGGAAGGGAGGAGACGATCGCGTCGGCGTGGGACAGGCCGGCCTGTCTCAGCAGCTTGCCCAGGTCCCCCGCGTCAGCGGCGATCACCTCAAGCCAGGGCCTGCTGCGTCGCAGATGGCTCACCATGCCCTCGTTGACCTCCACGGCGAGCTGTCGCCCCCCGGACGGCAGGCGGTCGCGGATCGCGTCGCTGATCACCCCGCCGCCGGCGCCGAGTTCGACGACCACGGCTCCGGGAGTGACTGGGACCACCGACGCGGCCAGGCGGGCGACGGCCTTCGAGCTGGGTGCGATCGCACCCAGCTGCTGGGGGTTACGCATGATCGCGCCGAGGAAGGTGAGCGTGTCCCCGCCGGCGGGACGAGTTTGAGAGAGCACCGACAGCTCATTCCCCCAGCTGAGGGGGTTATGCCAGTTTGGCGGGCTTTGATGATCGAGCTTCCGCCGCCGTACCGGGGATGGGATGGCCCGGAAGCCGTCCGCGAGGCTTTCGCGGCCGACCCGCCTCTGCCCGGTGGCGGCGGAGCGAGGTACCGTCGTCTTATCGGATCCCGGTCAGGAGGGGAGCCGCCATGCCAGACGATTCCGATCACGTGCTCGATTCCATCGACGGGGCCGTCGACGAATGGCTCGCCATGAGTGACGACTCGATGCGCTGGACGCCGCCGGAGAAGGCTCACTCCAAGTCCCAGCTGGGCCTGCCGGTGCCGCCGCTGCCGCAGGTGCTGGAAGATCTTCTCCAGGAGGTCGGCAGCCGCCTTGGCCCGCCCGCCCAGGCGGTGGTCGACGCGTTCCGTCCGCTGGGGGAGGGGGTGGTCGAGGCCGTCTCCACATTCCTCGACAGGCCGCCGGTGAGGCACCTCCTCGATCCGTCCGGCACGCCGGACGATCCGGAGACGCTCGGAGACCGAGCCTTTCCCGACACCTTCGGCCCGTCGCCCGAGGAGCCACCCGAGATTCGGTGAGGTTTTCCGGCCGTTCCCCTGGCCTTCGTCGAGGGAACCTCGCCGGATGTCCCCGTGCTCCCCGCCGGTGACCGGGTGATGCCCGGCCCCGCGGGACGGGGTGGGACCTCCTGGTCGTGGGAGAGAGGGCCTCGTCCGGTCACAGAGAGTGAGTTCACGGTTCCGTTTCCCTCAGGAGCGGCCCATGAAGTGCGGAACTGCTTTTTTCGGGCAAAGGACAAAAATCCCGGTGAGTCGGCGTACTTCAGGAGTGATGAAATGGCGGGTCTGGCGGGGCCGATCGCGGTCGGTGTCGAAGAGGAGTTCCACGTCGTCGACGTCGACACCCGGCACCTCGTCCCACGGGCAGGTGTTCTGCTGGAGCAGTTACCGGCGGAGCGGTTCACCCACGAGCTGCAGCGTTCGGTGGTGGAGGCCAACAGCAGGCCCTTCATGCATCTGGAGGACCTCGGGCACGACCTGACCGCGCTGCGCCGCACGGTGATCCAGGCGGCGGACGGTCTCGGGCTCGGGATCGTGGCGGCGGGGAGCGTTCCGCTGGTGGACCTGGCGGCGCTGAAGATCTCCCCGGACCCCCGCTACGAGCAGATGCTCGCCGACTATCAGCTGCTCACCCGTGAGCAGCTGATCTGTGGCACGCAGTTCCACGCCGACGTCGAGGATCGCGACCTGGCGGTGGCCGTCGCCCACCGCCTGGCCCCCTGGCTGCCCCCGCTGCTCGCCCTGAGCTCCAGCTCGCCGTACTGGCTGGGAGCCGATACCGGATACGCCAGTTACCGCCCGCTGCTCTGGCAGCGCTGGCCCACCGCGGGGCCCGTGGCCAGGTTCGAGTCGGCCGCCGAGTACGACCAGGTGGTGCGGGAGCTCGTGAGCTCCGGTGTGATCACCGACCCCGGCATGATCTATTTCGACATCCGGCCCTCGGCCCACCTGCCCACCATCGAGCTGAGGGTGTGCGACGCCTGCCCCAGGGTGGGCGACATCGTGCTGATCGCCGGCCTGTTCCGGGCGCTGGTGGCCAGGGAGCTGGACGCGGTGCAGCACGGCCCCGAACGCTCGGTCCGGCTGGAGATGGTCCGCGCCGCGACGTGGCGGGCGGCGCGCTCAGGGCTGGAGGGCGAGCTCGTCGACCCGGTCGAGGGCACCCCGGGCCCGGCCGCCGAGGTGATCTGGAGGATGGTGGACGGCCTGCGGCCACAGCTGGAGGAGTCCGGCGACATCGAGCTCGTCACGTCCCTGGTCCGGGAGTCGCTGGCGCGGGGAAGCTCCTCGGCCCGCCAGCGCGAGGCGTTCGCCCGCGACGGCCGGCTGGCCGACGTGGTCGACCTCGTCATCGCCGAGACGCGGTCCGAGGAGTGGGAGACCGCCTTCGGCGGGCCGACGCCGAGGATGCACACCAGCCTCCTCGACGGCTACGACGCCCCCGGCGACGAGGCGATCATCGAGGGCACGGTACGCGAGTCCTACCAGCCGGTGCTGCGGGTCCTGGACCGCCTGGGCGCCCGCGGCCTACGTGGCAGGGCGAGGCTCCGCGACGGCTACCAGCGTCGCAACGGCATGACCTTCCACGTGGAGGGCGGGAGCGAGGGCCGGATCTTCCCGTTCGACCTGGTCCCGAGGCTGGTCCCGCCCGGCGAGTGGGCCGAGATCCAGCGGGCACTGCCGCAGCGGGTGCGGGCGCTGGAGGCGTTCCTGCGCGACGTGTACGGCGAGCGCGAGATCATCGGGGACGGCGTGCTCCCCGCCTGGGTGGTCGACGAGTCCCCCGGCTACCGCGAGCACGGGCGGAGGGTGCCGCCCGGTACCGTGCGCTGCGCCGTGGCCGGGCTGGACCTGGTCCGCGACCACGTCGGCCGCTGGGCGGTGCTCGAGGACAACCTGCGGGTGCCCTCCGGCCTCGGATACGCGGTGACCAACAGGCACCTGATGGCCGAGTTGCTGCCGGAACTCGTCCCCGGCGAGGGGATCGCCGATCCGCGGCAGAGCCTGCGGACGCTGCGGGAGGCACTGCTCGCGGCGGGCACGGTCGACTCGCCGGCCATCGCCGTGGTCTCGGCGGGACCGGACGACTCCGCCTACTACGAGCACCAGATGCTCGCCGAGGAGATGGGGGCGATCCTGGTGGTCCCGGCCGACCTGGAGATCAGGAACGGTCATCTGGAGGCCGCGGGGCGCAGGATCGACGTGCTCTACCGCCGGGTCAACGAGAACGAGCTGCTCGAAGGCCCCCTGGGGCCGGAGATCATGGACGCCGTCGAACGCTCCGCGCTCGTCCTGGCCAACGCGCCGGGCAACGGCGTCGCCGACGACAAGTGCCTGTACCGGTACGTGCCCCGCCTCATCGAGTACTACCTGGGTGAGGAGCCGCTCATCGACAACATCACCACCTACCTGTGCCGCGACGCCGTGGACCGCGAGCAGGTGCTCGACCGGCTGGCCGAGCTGGTCGTCAAGCCGGTGGACGGGTTCGGCGGCCAGGGCGTGGTCGTCGGTCCCGAGGCGTCCGCCGAGGAGCTCGGCAGGGTCAGGGAGAAGATCCTCGCCGCGCCCCAGGGATGGGTCGCCCAGGAGACGGTCCAGCTGTCGACGCATCCGACCTTCGACGGGGAGCGGCTGAGCCCGCGCGTGGTCGACCTGCGGGCCTTTGTCTGCCTCGGGGAGACGGCGACGGTGCCGCCGGCGGCGCTGACCCGCGTCGCACCGGTCGGCAGCCTGATCGTCAACTCCTCCCAGGGCGGCGGTTCCAAGGACACCTGGCTGCCGGGAGGGGCCGCCGATGTGTGATCTCAGGGCTGAATCCGCCCGGCTTCGGGGTGGGCAGGTCACCGGGGGGTGCCGATGTGCGGTCTGAGCGGTGAGATCCGGTTCGACGGCCGTCCCGCGGACGTCGCCGCGGTGGCCCGGATGAGCGAGGTGATGAGCGACCGGGGTCCCGACGGGTCGGGCCTGTGGTCGCTGGGACCCATCGCGCTCGGCCACCGGCGCCTGAAGATCATCGACCTGTCGGATCGGGGTGCCCAGCCGATGACGGACAGCGCCCTCGGCCTGACCGCGGTCTTCAACGGGTGCCTGTACAACTACCGTGAGCTGCGCGAGGAGCTGGAAGGCCAGGGGTACCGCTTCTTCTCCACCTCCGACACCGAGGTGCTGGTGAAGGCCTTCCACCGCTGGGGGATCGACTGCGTCGACCACTTCAAGGGCATGTTCGCCTTCGCGGTCGCCGAGCGGGACACCGGCCGGCTGACCCTCGGCCGCGACCGCCTCGGTATAAAACCCCTGTACCTCTCCCAGGACGCCGATCGCCTCCGTTTCGCCTCCTCGCTGCCCGCGCTGCTCGCCGGAACAGGAGTGGACACCGGCATCGACCGGGTGGCGCTGCACCACTACATGACCTTCCACTCGGTGGTGCCGGTCGAGCGCACCATCCTGACCGGTGTGCGGAAACTCCCTCCGGCCACCGTGCGCACCGTCGAGCCCGACGGCACCGTCACCGACCGCCGCTACTGGCAGCCGCCCTACACCCGCTCGGCCCTGCCCGGCTGCGCGAGGCTGTCCTCCTCCGAGTGGCGCGAGGCGGTGCTCGACCAGCTGCGCGTGGCGGTGCGCAGGCGCATGGTCGCGGACGTGCCGGTGGGTGTGCTGCTCTCCGGGGGCCTGGACTCCAGCCTGATCGTCGCGCTGCTGGCCGGGGAGGGACAGACGGGCCTGTCGACCTTCAGCATCGGGTTCTCCGCGGCGGGCGGGGAGCGGGGCGACGAGTTCGCCTACTCCGACCTGGTCGCCGGTGAGTTCGGCACCGACCACCACCGCATCCCCATCGACGACACCCGCCTGCTGCCCGCCCTGGAGCACGCGGTGCGGGCGATGAGCGAGCCGATGGTCAGCCACGACTGCGTCGCCTTTCACCTGCTGTCGCAGGAGGTCTCCAGGCACGTCAAGGTGGTCCAGTCCGGCCAGGGCGCCGATGAGGTGTTCGCCGGCTACAGCTGGTACCCGCCGCTGGCCGGCGTGTCGCGCGAGGACGCGGCCGTCACGTACGCCGAGGAGTTCTTCGACCGCTCGCATGGGACGCTGGCCGGAATCCTGTCGCCCGAGTACATGCTGGAGCGGGACGTCAGCGGCGAGTTCGTCCGGCACCACCTCGCGGCGCCCGGCGCCGACACCGCGCTCGACGCGGTGCTGCGCCTGGACACGGAGGTCATGCTCGTCGACGACCCGGTCAAGCGGGTGGACAACATGACCATGGCCTTCGGGCTGGAGGCCAGGACCCCGTTCCTCGACCACGAGCTGGTCGAGCTGGCGGCGGCCTGCCCTCCCGAGCTCAAGCTCGCCTCCGGCGGCAAGGGCGTCCTGAAGGACGCCGCACGCAGGCTGCTGCCCGCCGAGATCATCGACCGGCCCAAGGGCTACTTCCCGGTCCCCGCCATCAGGCACATCCACGGCCCGTTCCTGGAACTCGTCAGGGACGCGCTGACCGGGCAGGCCGCGCGGTCACGCGGCCTGTTCGACCAGCCGTACGTCGACAAGCTGCTCGCGGCACCGGACGAGCATCGCACCACCCTGGGAGCGAACGCACTGTGGCAGCTCGGACTCCTGGAGCTGTGGTTGCAGGCACAGGGCGTCTGATGGCCGACATACCCGGAGCCGGTGCCCGCCCCCCGGCGGGC
>NZ_JBEXGU010000226.1:0-11495 GCF_040607515.1 Streptosporangium sp. NPDC005286
AGGAGAGCGGGGTCGTGAGGCCGCGCCGGGGACTGGACTGAGGAGAGCGGGGTTGCGAGGAACGAGCGGCCCCGGTCGACGAGGGAAGGAGCCGGATAAGAGCGGCCGAACCGCGACGCGCTAGCGTCGCAATCAACACGGCAATAAGCACGGTAGGCTTGTCAGGTTGCGTTCGTAACGCCTTCCGCTAGGGCGGGTGAGGGGGAACGCATCTTCCGATTCTCGAGATCCCTAGGAGATCAGTCATGTCCGAAGTGGTAATCACCACCGAGCTCCGCGACAAGTTCGGCAAGGGCGCCGCCCGCAAGATCCGTCGCGAGGACAAGGTGCCCGTCGTCCTCTACGGACACGGCTCCGAGCCGAGGCACCTGTCCCTGCCGGGTCACGAGCTGCTGCTCGCCCTGCGTACGCCGAACGTGCTGATCCGCCTTGAGGGTGCGGTCGACGAGCTCGCGCTGCCCAAGGGCGTCCAGCGCGACCCGATCAAGGGCTTCCTTGAGCACGTCGACCTCCTGCTCGTCAGGCGCGGCGAGAAGGTCACCGTCGACATTCCCGTCATCGTGACCGGTGAGGTCGCCGACGGCATCCTCGACCAGCAGCTCGTCTCCGTCTCGGTCGAGACCGAGGCCACCCACATCCCCGAGGGCGTCGAGGTCGACGTCGAGGGCCTGGAGGTCGGCACCCAGATCACCACCGCCGACCTGAAGCTGCCCAAGGGCACGACCCTCGCCGCCGACCCCGAGGCGCTGGTCCTGATCATCTCCGCGGCCCCGACCGCCGAGCCGGCGGCCGAGGGCGAGGCCGCCGAGGCCGCTCCGGCCGAGGGCGCGGCCGCCGAGGGTGCCGAGAGCGCCGAGTAGTTTTCTCTGCTAGATCTGTCAGGGCGGCCCGGTTCCGGGCCGCCCTGACGCGCGTATGAAGGGGATGCCGATCGTGGACCGCTGGTTGGTCGTGGGCCTGGGAAACCCCGGGCCGGAGTACGTAGGAAACCGGCACAACGCGGGGTTCATGGTCCTGGACGAGTTGGCCGCGCGCGCCGGTGGGCGGTTCAAGGCGCACAGGTCGCGCTCGGAGGTGCTGGAGGGCCGCCTGGCGGGTGTCCCCGCGGTGCTGGCCAAGCCGCTGTCCTTCATGAACCTGTCCGGCGGACCGGTCAAGGCCCTGGCCGACTTCTACAAGGTCGATCCGGCCCGGGTGATCGTGGTCCACGACGAGCTGGACATCCCGTACGGCGCGCTGAGGGCCAAGCTGGGCGGCGGCGACAACGGTCACAACGGGCTGAAGTCGATCACCAAGTCGCTGGCGACCAAGGACTACCTGCGGGTGCGGTTCGGCATCGGCCGCCCGCCGGGCCGGATGGACGCCGCGAGCTATGTCCTGCGTGACTTCGCCACCGCCGAGCGCAAGGATCTCGGGTTCCTGGTCGACCGTGCGGCCGACGTGGTGGAGTCGCTGATCAGGGTCGGCCTGGAGCCGACCCAGAACGCCTTCCACGCGGGCGACCTGAACATCTCGGGACCTCCTCGCTAGCGACGCTAACGCGTCGCGGTGAGGCCGCTCTTATCCGGCTCCTTCCCTCGTCGAGAGGGGGCGCTCGTTCCTCACGAGTTGCCGGCGACGCTGCGCGTCGCGGTTCGGCCGCTCTTACCCGGCTCCTTCCCTCGTCGACCGGGGCCGCTCGTACCTCGCGACCCCGCTCTCCTCAGTCCAGTCCCCGGCGCGACCTCACGGCCCGCTCTCCTCAGTCCAGTCGCCGGCGCGGCCTCACGGGGAGTCCCTCAGGGATGGAGCACGGGCGCGTCCTCACGGGCGCGTTCTTGCGGGGAGTCCCTCAGGGAAGGCTTCTTGGAGGCGTCTTCGGGGCGTGGCCGCGGTTTCACGGGGCTTCTCGGTCCGGTGACGGGTGTGGGTTCAGGGCCATCAGGTTCTGGAGGAGTTCGGCCTGCTCGATGGCGTCGTCCAGGGCATTGTGCGTGTGCGGTCGCTGGGAGAGCAGGTGCCTGGGCATCTGCCGCTTGGTCGCCCAGCCGATCGGCACTCCCGCCTTGGCCGCGTACAGCGTCTTCATGTCGATGCAGCGCGAGTGCCCGAACGGTGAGGCGCCGGCGAATCGCATGAAGTACCAATAAATCCACATCCAGTCGTAGGAGAGTGGGTAGGCCGCCAGTACCGGTGCGCTGTTCCCGCACGCGTCGCGGATCCACGCGGTGGCCTCCCGCATCGCCTCGGCCGGGTCGCGGCCCTCGCGGATCAGCGTCTCCCGGTCAAGCCCGCTCACGGCGAGCGCCTCGGGCACATGGTCGTCGCTGATCGGCCGCAGCTCCGCGTAGAACGTACGGGTCTGTGGATCGACCGGTTCAAAGACCTTTCCGGTCATCCGCCCGGCCACCGCCATACCTAGGCTGACCATCGAATACGGTCCCGGAATGGGGCCATCGGCCTCGACATCCACAGATATGTACGTTTCGGTCTTCAACCTTCGGGCCTCTCTTGTCGCCGCTACCATTACGTAACTGTCTGTCTGTGAACGGTTACGCAGGGGGAGCGCGTGCGCGACGTGACCGCAGTCCAGGCCGTATCCGGAGCCGGGTCCGGAGCCGGAGTCGTGCCGGCCTCGCGCCGTCACATGCCGGACTGGGTGCGGGGGCACCGCGCGATGGCCCTCGCCGCCGACACCATCTGCGCCGCCCTGGCCGGAGCCCTCGCGCTGCTCGTTCGATTCGGCGAGGTTACCGCCTACGTTTTCCCGTACGTCATGCTGAGCGCCGCGCTGCCCGCCGTCTGGGTCTGCGTGATCGCGCTGAACCGCGCCTACGAGCCTCGGCTCATCGGCCTGGGCTCGGAGGAGTTCCAGCGGATCCTCCAGTGCGGCTTCATGCTCACCGCCGCCCTCGCCGTCGGTGCCTACCTCACCAAGACCGATGTGGCCCGCGGCTACGTGGTGCTGGCGCTCCCGCTGACGACACTGCTCACCCTGCTGGCGCGGTACGGGCTGCGCCGCTCCCTGCACCGCAGGCGGGCCCGGGGCAGGTGCATGCGGCGGGTGGTGGCGGTGGGTCACCGGGTGGCGATCACCGAGTTGGTCCGCAGGTTCCGCCGGGAGCGCTACCACGGCATGGAGGTCGTCGGGGCCTGCGCCCCGCGCGACGGGATGGGCGACGTGGAGGGCGTGCCGCTTCTCGGCGATTTCTCCGATGTCGCGCTCGCGGTCGGGCAGGTCCACGCCGACACCGTGGCCGTGCTCGCCTGCCCGGAGATGGACGGGGTGGCGCTGCGGCGACTGGCCTGGCGGCTGGAGAAGACCGACACGGACCTGGTCGTGGCCCCCGCGCTGATGGAGGTGGCCGGGCCGCGGATCACCATCCGTCCGGCGGCGGGGCTGCCACTGCTGCACGTGGATCACCCCGAGATCTCCGGCCTGCGCCAGGTGGTCAAGAACCTGTTCGACCGCATCGGCGCCGGGGTGCTGCTGGCGGTGCTGCTCCCGCTGCTGGTGGGAGTGGCGGCGGCCGTGCGGGCCTCCGGGCCCGGGCCGGCGTTCTTCCGGCAGACGAGGGTGGGCCGCGACGGCGCCGAGTTCACGATCTACAAGTTCCGGACGATGCGCGCCGACGCCGAGCGCCGGAAGATCACCCTGTCCAGTGACGGACAGGGCCCGCTCTTCAAGATCAAGAACGATCCGAGGGTGACCCCGCTGGGTGCCTGGCTGCGCCGCCATTCGCTGGACGAACTGCCCCAGCTGATCAACGTGTTGCTGGGACACATGTCCCTGGTGGGCCCCCGGCCGCCACTACCGGAGGAGGTGGCCGGGTACGGTGACGATGTCCGCCGCCGGTTGCTGGTCAAGCCGGGCATGACCGGTCTGTGGCAGGTGAGCGGTCGCTCTGACCTGTCCTGGGAGGAATCGGTACGGTTGGACCTGCGTTACGTGGAGAGCTGGTCCCTCATGTTGGACCTGCAGATCCTGTGGAAGACCTGGTCGGCTGTCGCGCGAGGAGCTGGAGCATACTGATGACCGTTCGCGACGATCACACACTCGCCGCGGAGTTGGCGACGACGGCCGGCGAGAAGCTGGCGGCCCTGCGCGCGGAGCGGGGTTTCGACAACCCCTCCGAGCTGCGCAAGGAGGGTGACATCGCCTCCCACCTGTTCCTGATGGAGGCCCTGGCACGGCTGCGCCCGGACGACAGCGTGCTGTCCGAGGAGGCGACCAGCGAGGAGCGCCTCGACCCGCGCAGGCTCCGTGCCGAGCGGGTCTGGATCGTCGACCCGCTGGACGGCACCCGAGAGTTCGCCGAGGAGGGCCGCGAGGACTGGGCGGTCCACGTGGCACTCTGGGAGCGTGGCACGCTGACGGCCGGAGCCGTCGCGCTACCGGCCCAGGGCCGTACGCTCTCCACCGTCGAACCTCCGGTGCGGCCCGCCCCCGAGGCGGACGCCAGGCCGCGGATCGCGGTCAGCAGGACCCGCCCGCCGGAGTTCGTCCAGAAACTGGCCGCTCTCGTCGGCGCGGACCTGGTACCGATCGGGTCGGCGGGCGCCAAGATCTCCGCGGTGCTCACCGGAGCGGTCGAGGCCTACGTGCACGCCGGGGGCCAGTACGAGTGGGACTCCGCCGCGCCCGTCGCGGTGGCCCTCGCCGCGGGGGCCCACGCCAGCCGCATCGACGGCTCGCAGCTGGCCTACAACCAGCCTGACCCCTCACTGCCGGATATCCTTGTATCCCTACCGGGACTGGCGCCGACGTTGCTCGCTGGAATCCGGGATCTGCACCGCTAATCCCCGCTAGGAGAGTTTGATGCTTCAGCGCGACTACACCACGTCGCAGCTCGACGTCCTCGAGGCAGAGGCCATCCACATCATGCGTGAGGTCGCGGCCGAGTTCGAGCGTCCCTGTCTGCTCTTCTCCGGTGGTAAGGACTCCATCGTCATGCTCCGCATCGCGGAGAAGGCGTTCTGGCCCGCGCCGATTCCCTTCCCACTGATGCACGTCGACACCGGCCACAACTTCACGGAGGTCATCGAGTTCCGTGACCGCCGCGCCGCACAGCTGGGCGCGCGCCTGGTCGTCGCCAGCGTCCAGGACTCCATCGACGCCGGGCGCGTCGTCGAGGAGACCGGCCGCAGGGCCTCGCGCAACCGGCTGCAGACCACGACGCTGCTGGACGCGATCGAGGAGAACGAGTACGACGCCGTGTTCGGCGGCGCCCGCCGTGACGAGGAGAAGGCCCGCGCCAAGGAGCGGGTGTTCTCCTTCCGCGACGACTTCGGCCAGTGGGACCCCAAGAACCAGCGTCCCGAGCTGTGGAACCTCTACAACGCCAGGATCCGCAAGGGCGAGCACATCCGGGTGTTCCCGCTGTCCAACTGGACCGAGCTCGACATCTGGGACTACATCCGGCGCGAGGGCATCGAGATTCCCTCGATCTACTACGCGCACACCCGCAAGGTGTTCGAGCGCGACGGCATGCTGCTGGCCGACAGCGAGTTCATCACCCGCGACGAGGACGAGCCGCTCCAGGAGATGACGGTCCGCTACCGCACGGTCGGCGACGTGACCTGCACCGGCGCGGTCCAGTCGGGTGCCGCGACGGTCGAGGCGATCATCGAGGAGATCGCGGTGAGCCGGATCACCGAGCGCGGCGCCACCCGCGCCGACGACCGCGCCTCCGAGGCGTCCATGGAGGATCGCAAGCGGGAGGGCTACTTCTAGTGCCCACCCACCCTCCCGTCTCCCTTCTTCCCGCGCGGTCCCGCGCCGCACGCCGTACGACCTCTGGAGAGCACCTCTGATGGACATCCTTCGCTTTGCCACGGCGGGAAGCGTCGACGACGGAAAGTCGACGCTCATCGGGCGGCTGCTCTTCGACTCCAAGGCGATCTTCGAGGACCAGCTGGAGGCCGTCGAGCGCACCTCCCGGGACCGCGGCACCGAGTACACCGACCTGTCGCTCCTCACCGACGGCCTGCGGGCCGAGCGGGAGCAGGGCATCACCATCGACGTGGCCTACCGCTACTTCGCCACTCCCAAGCGCAAGTTCATCATCGCCGACACCCCCGGGCACATCCAGTACACCCGCAACATGGTCACCGGTGCCTCCACCGCCGACCTGGCGATCGTCCTGATCGACGCGCGCAAGGGCGTGCTGGAGCAGTCGCGGCGGCACGCCTTCCTCACCACCCTGCTGCGGGTGCCGCACCTGGTCCTGGCCGTCAACAAGATGGACCTGGTCGACTACTCGCAGGAGCGGTTCGAGGAGATCCGCGAGGAGTTCACCGCCTTCGCCTCCAAGCTGAACGCGCCGGACCTGACGTTCATCCCGATCTCCGCGCTGCACGGTGACAATGTGGTGTCACGCTCGGAGAACACTCCCTGGTACAACGGGTCCTCGCTCCTGCACCATCTGGAGCACGTGCACATCGCCTCCGACCGCAACCTGGTCGACGTGCGCTTCCCCGTGCAGTACGTCATCCGCCCGCAGCGGGCCACCGACCCGGCCTTCCACGACTACCGGGGCTACGCCGGCCAGATCGCCGGAGGCGTGCTGAAGCCGGGGGACGAGGTCATGCACCTGCCCTCGGGTCTGGCCACGCGCATCTCGTCGATCGACACCTTCGACGGGCCGGTCGACGAGGCGTTCGCGCCGATGTCGGTGACCCTCCGGCTGGAGGACGACATCGACATCTCGCGCGGCGACATGATCTGCCGCCCGAACAACCAGCCGCACGTCTCCCAGGAACTGGAGGCGATGATCTGCTGGATGGCGGATTCCAGCAAGCTGGCCCCGCGCGCCAAGCTGACCATCAAGCACACCACCCGTACGGCCCGTGCCCTGGTCAAGGACCTGCACTATCGGCTGGACGTCAACACCCTGCACCGGGACGAGGCCGCCTCCTCGCTCGGCCTCAACGAGATCGGACGCGTCTCGCTCCGCGTCACCCAGCCCCTGTTCGTGGACGACTACGCCCGCAACCGGCTCACCGGCGGCTTCATCCTCGTGGACGAGGCCACCAACAACACGGTCGGCGCCGGAATGATCGTCGACGCCAGATAGGCCCTTTCCGGCACCCGCCGCCCGCGCCCGTCACCGAGGCTTTCCTTCCCTGTACGTGGGGGGGAGAGAGAGACCCGGTACGGGCCGTGGGCGGTTCGGCACTTTCGGGCCGTCCTCTTCCCAGTCAGTTGCAAGCCGTTTCCCATTGCCGTCCAGCACGGTGATGTGGGCGTGCGACGGCGGGGTGCCGCTGCCCTGGGAAGGGCAGCGATGGCGGCGAGCGGAGCGAGCACTGCGAAGTCTCTGTCACGCGCGCCGGAGCCGATGGCACGCGTCCGGGAGACACCGGGCGCGGCGTCACCGTGCGGTCGCGGTCCGCTCAGGGCGTCGGTCCCTGTCGTTCACGGCATTCCGATCGTGAAACGAAGGTGTCTATGAAGCGTGTCATGACTCTGCTCGCCCTCGGCTTACTCGCCGCGCTGTTACCGGGGCCCGCCCAGGCGGCCGACGGGGACGGCCAGGTGGTAGTCCAGGGTGTTCAGGTCGACAACCCCACCTACGCCGGGCTGTGCCGAGGAGCTGGGAACGATGTCAAGGTAACCGTGCAGTTGACCTACACCGGCCCGGGCAATGCTTATCTGGGTTATAAGGTGAGCGGGCTCAACGACGATTACCAGGTCTTCACCCACGTGCAGGACCAGAACGGGCCCGGTGCGAAGGAGATCCTTATCCCGGTGCGTGAATCGGGGACCAGGCAGATCAAAGTCGTCGGCCTGGTGCAGACCGACAACGGCCATGTCGAGACCGGCGAGGTGGTACAGACCACGATCAACCGGACCTGCCATGACGTGCAGGTGACCGCCACCGCCGCGCCCGAGTACCACGGGCTGTGCGGATCGAAGGTCACCACCCCGGTCAAGGCAACGATCACCTCCCCGATCGCGCAGACGATCAGCTACCAGTGGCTGAACCCGGTGTCGCGCCGTCCGTTGCCGGGCAGCGAGACCCCTCAGCCCCTCGTGTTCGCCGGCCCCGGATCGCATGAGGTCACCGGTGCCCTGCCTCGCGGCTCGGCCTCGAAGGAGGGCCCCTACGTTCTGAAGATCGTAGAACCCGCGCCGTACGAGGGCCCGAGCCTGCTCAGCAAGACGAACTGCGCGCCCGAGACCGCGGAGATCGCCTCCCTGAGCCAGTTGCACTACGTTGGCCCGTGTGGCCCGAACGTCTCGACCCCGCTGCGTGCCAGGATCACCTCCGGTCTGGGGCAGACGGTGTTCATATGGACCGACGCCGCCGGGAACCCCATGGACCCTCGGCCGGGGCAGAACCTGCAAGAGGTGGAGATCTCTCAACACGGTGGCTCGGCATATGCCGACGGGCCGTCGCTGCCGAGGCACGGGCCGGGCAGCGGGACGGTAGCGATCCTTTTCCCCTTCACAACCCGTCACATATCCGGTACGGCCAGCTGGTCCACCACCTGCCTGCCCCTTGCGACGCCAAAGCTGACCCAGGTGGAGTTCACCAGCGAGGAGGAGTCCTGTGACCTGCACCTGCCTGCCACCTTCACGCTGAAGGGCTCGATCACCGCGCTCGGGGCGGGCACCGTCCGCTACGCCTACGCGCGCAAGAGCGCCCAGACGAACAACGCCTGGGTCCGCGACCCGTGGACCTCGCTGACGATCAACTCCGCGGGCACGGTCGATGTGCCCAAGCAGTGGACGGTGCCCATCTCCCGGCAGGGGGAGACGGGCCAATGGCGCCTTGAGATCGACGAACCGTACAGAGGGGTGTCGAGCCAGGCCGGCTACTGGTTCTCCTGCTCCGACTGGCCCTGACCGGTGATGAGCGCCCCCGCCCCGGACCAGTCCGGGGCGGGGGCGCTCATCGAGATCATTCGGCTCGGTCACGGCATCAGGCCACCCCGGAAAAATGCGAAACAAGAACTCGGTCAAGCCGTTCCCGGCACCGTCGGCCTGCCCGTCCGAGTCTGATCCGCCCGATCCGAGGGGGCGTCGGCCGTGGCCGCTTTGCGTGCGGAGGTCATCCGCTGGGTAGATCCTTTGTCCGTTCTCTGACCTCTCCGTTACGCTCCGCGCTAGCCTCGGCACGTTCCGTATCCGTCGGGTAAGGATTCGTGCCTGTGTCTGATAGTCCGTCACCTGCTCGGGTGGTTTTCCTGGGTGGCCTCGGCCGCAGCGGGACCACGCTGCTGGAGCGCCTGCTCGGGGAGGTCCCCGGCATCGTGCCGCTCGGCGAGGTCGTCCACCTCTGGGCCAGGAGCGTGCTCGCGGACGAGGCCTGCGGATGCGGCGAGCCCTTCGGGGTGTGTCCCTTCTGGGACAAGGTCGGGATGCGCGCGTTCGGAGGCTGGTCCGCGGACCTGGCCCACCGGATGATCGCGCTCAGGGCCCGCGTCGACCGTACCCGGCGCATCCCGACCCTGGCCAGGCTGCTGGCCGAGGAGCGGGCGGGCAACGGCAGGTGGCCGACGCCCGGCACCGCCGAGCTGGACGAGTATGTCGCCGTCCACCGCGATCTGTACGACGCGGCGGGGGAGGTCGCCGACTGCCCGGTCGTGATCGACTCAAGCAAGCACGCCTCGCTGGCCTTCTGCCTGGCGGCGGCCGGGGTCGACGTCCACGTCGTTCACGTGGTCCGCGACCCCCGCGCGGTCGCGCACTCCTGGCGCAGGCGGGTCGAGCGTCCAGAGGACGGGCGTCCGATGACCCACTGGTCACCCTCCCGCACCTCGCTGCACTGGCTGAGTGAGAACCTCGGCCTCGGACTCCTCGCCCGCAGGGGCGTCCCGGTCACCCGGGTCCGCTATGAGGACCTGCTCGGCGCCCCCGCCGACACGCTCAGGCGCCTGGTCGCCAGGATCGGCCTCTCCTGCCGCCTCGACTTCCTCTCGGGCAGCTGGGCGGAGCTCTCGACGGCGCACACCGCCTCGGGCAATCCCATCCGCTTCACGGTCGGCCGCACCGAGCTGACCAGGGACGACAGTTGGCGTGCCGCCGCGGGGTCCCGGCAGCTGCGCCTGGTCACCGCGCTGACCTGGCCGCTCATGATCAAGTACGGCTATCACAGGAGGTTCTGGTGAACACATCGGTGGGTGTCGTCATCCCCACCCGGGGACACCGGCCCGACCAGCTGCGCGCGGCCACCCTCGCGGTGCTCGGCCAGGACCACTCCGGCCCCGTCGAGGTGGTGGTGGTCGTGGACGGCGGAGATCCGGCCTGGGTCGCCGACCAGGTGGCAGACCTCCTGGCCAGCAGGGCACTGGCACCCGGCCGGCGTGGGGCACCCTCGCGCGGGGTACGGGTGATGGCCAACCGGCTCACCCCGGGCCTGCCCGGCGCCCGTAACACCGGCATCGCGGCCCTCGGCACCGATCTTGTCGCCTTCTGCGACGACGACGACCAGTGGCTGCCCGGCAAGGTCGCCGCCCAGGTCGCCGCGCTGGAGGCGGAACCGGACGCCCGCTTCTCCAGTTGCGCCATCGAGGTCGAGTACGGCTCGCGCCGCATTCCCCGCCTGGCGGGGACCAGCCGCGTCACCTACCGCCACCTGGTGCGCTCGCGCATGGTGATGGTGCACTCCTCGACGTTCGTGTTCCGGCGCGGCGGGCTCTGGGTGGACGAGAGCGCCCCCAAGGGCCAGAACGAGGACTGGGACCTGGCGCTGCGCGCCGCCGCCCAGCACCCCATCGTGCACGTCGACCGGCCTCTGGTCCGGGTGCGCTGGGGGGGCTCCTCGTACGTGGCCCGCTGGGCCGACCGGATCGCCGGGCTGCAGTGGATGCTCGCCCGGCACCCTGATCTGGCCGTGGATCCGCGCGGCGCGGCGCGGGTCTACGGTCAGCTCGCCTTCCACCACGCGGCCCTCGGCCAGCGGCGGGAGGCGGGCCGCTGGGCCTGGCGGGCGTTCACCGCCCGCCACGGCGAGCCCCGGGCACCCATCGCGCTCGCGGTGGCGGCCGGCCTGGTCCCCGCGAGGACCCTGCTCAGCGTCCTGCACCACCGAGGGCACGGCATCTGATGGCGCCCATCACCGAGCGTCCGCGCGTGACGGTCCGCTACGGCCCGCAGGTCGCCCCGCCCTCGGCCGGTCAGGCCGTCGAACGCCTGCCGGTGCTCGCGCGCCATGGCTCGCAGGCCGCCCCGCCCCTGCCGGGGCGGGGCGCCGAACGCCCGTCAATGATCGCTCGACACGATCTGCTCGTCGCTCCGTCGGAGGTGGGGCGGGCCGTCGATCGTCCGCGCGCGACCGCCCGCTACGACCTGCCGGTGGTCCCGACCGTGATGGGGCAGGTCACCGGGCATCCTTCGGCGCCATCTCGCTACGACCCGCAGATCGCCCCGTCCGTGACGGGCAAGGCCGTTCACGCCGTGATGTCGATCCCGCCCGTCACCGACCACCGGTCCGCGACCACCGGGTACGGTCCGGTGCCCGGCCTGCCCGCCGTCGCCGGGCGGGCCGGGACGCCGGCCGCCAGGCGGG
>NZ_JBEXGU010000227.1:0-11454 GCF_040607515.1 Streptosporangium sp. NPDC005286
GGCTGAACCGCTTGATCGCCGGGCAGGCGTGGGGCCGGACGGTCACCCTGCTGGAGTACAAGACCTCCGAGCGGGGCGGCCAGGTGGTGAAGGTTCCCGCGCGGGGGACCTCGCAGACCTGTCACCGGTGCGGTCACTGTGACCCGGCGGCCCGGGACGGGATAAGGTACGCCTGCGCCAACCTCGCGTGTGGTTGGGTCGGGCATGCCGACACCAACGCCGCGATCAATATTAAGAACGCCGTCGGAACGCCGGTGTCAGGACGTGGAGACCTCGGGGTTACCCGGTCTGCGAAGCGTCAACCCCCGCGCGCCGCTTGACCGCGACGCGACGGGAGAGTCTCCGGCCCCCAGGCCGGGGAGGAGTTCAAGCTCCTTGACATCCTCCCGGCCGCCGGTCCGGTGCGGTGTGACACGAGGAGTTCGACGCCTGTCACATCGCCCCGGCGCCGGCCGCGTCCGGCCGCGATTTCCTCGCCACGGTCGGCAGGTTCCGCCTGGTATCAAGGGGACCTCTCATCGCAAAGAATGCTCTACCAGGACAAGACTCTGGCTCTATCGACGATGGGCATGTACGGGTGTAGACAAAGGTTAATTAGCACCAAGAAGGCGACAAATTAACAACTTGTTTGCTCAGGGAACGCCGCTAGAAGATCCCGCGTCATGTTCGGGTCATCGGACAGACGGACGCGGTGACGCCGGCGGGGGAGTCCGCGGTCGCCACCGGGGCTGCCCACCAGAACCTGGTCGCGTTGGAGCACACGAAGTGCCGGCGCGGATGCGAAGGCGAGATTCCGTGAAGCCGATGCGAGGTCGGCCGGGAAGGTCGTCCGCGCCGTCTCCCGCTGAGCCGGGAGTCCTTCCCGCAGACAATCAAGATCGGAGCAAGACCGTGTGCCAGCACATACCCCCCTGTCCGTCCGCGGACGCTTTTGACCATGAGGCGGCGCGTCTCGTGGTCTCTCACCCAGAGCAGGGGTGGGGGCTGCTCTGCAACGGCGTGGTGGTCTTCGATGACACCGGGGAGCTTATGCCCGACGGACGTAGCATTCCCGCCCATCGTGACATTCCCGCCCATCACAGCCACTGCGTCGGGGCGGCGTGAGAGCGTTCGCCGCTCCAGCCTCCCCTGTGGCCGCCGCTATGGCCGCCGACCCGTCCCCGCACCGGGGGACGGCGCCCCGGCGGCTCTTTTTCGTCCCGGTCCCGGCGCCCGGGGCATGGCAGCCGACCGGCGACCGGCAGCCCGAGAAGGTCAGGTGACGATGCGTCGGATCCACCTCCGCAAGCGGTCGCGCTCCGCCGCCCGGCTCACCCTGGACCTGCGGACTCCGGCGGGCAGGCGGCTGCCGTACTGACCGCTCCGTCTCACCGGGTGCCGCGTGGCCGCGGCCGCGGGCGACACCGCGGAATGAGCGGCCCTCCGCACCGGTTGCAGCGGTATGTGAAGGTTGAAATCTACTCAGACGTCGTCTGTCCCTGGTGCTACATCGGCCACGCCCGCTTCGCCCGCGCCGTCGAGCGCTACCGGGCCAAGGGCGGGGAGGTGGAGGTCGAGTTCAGACCGTTCCAGCTCATGCCGGACGCGAAGTCCAACGGCGAGCTCACGCTCACCTGGGCCGCGAAGAAGTTCGGCGGGGCCGAGCAGGCCGCGCAGATGTTCGGGAGGGTGGGCGGGGTCGCCGCGGAGGACGGGCTGGTGCTGGACTTCGACCACGCGATCCAGGCCAACACCTTCGACGCGCACCGCCTCATCCGGCTCGCCGGAGAGCAGGGCAAGGGGGAGGAGGCGCTGTACGCGCTCTTCCGGGCTCACTTCACCGACGGTCTCGACGTCGGCTCGCGCGAGGTGCTCGCCAAGCTGGCCGGAGAGCTCGGCGTACGGGCGGACCTCGACGGTGAGGACGGCGCGGCGGCGGTGCGGGAGGAGCTGGCCCAGGCCCGCGCCATCGGCGTCAGCTCGGTGCCGCTCTTCCTGTTCGAGGGCCAGTTCGCCGTCTCCGGCGCCCAGCCCGAGGACACCCTGCTCGCCGCCCTCGAAGAGGTCGCCGAGCGCACCGGGCAGTCACCGGCCGCCAGGGCGGTCAAGGCCGCCCAGACCGGCGGGGACGCCTGCGACGACGAGGGCTACTGCGCCGTCTGATGACGCCGGGCCCGCGAGGGGGAGGTCAGCCGGGAAGACCGGGCAGGCCGAGCTCGCCGGAGCGGTGGTGGCGGCGGCACAGGACCTGGTAGCGGATCGGAGCGGCGCCGGTGTCGCCGATGACCACCTGCTCGCCGGTACGGGTCATGCTGCCGCCGACCACCCGGGCGTTCAGGCGCCCGGGGCGTCCGCACCAGCACAGGACCTCGACCTGGAGGCGGTTGATCTCGTCGGCCAGCTCGAAGAGCCGCTGGGCGGCGGGGAACATCCGCGAGCGGAAGTCCGAGGCCAGGCCGAAGGCGTAGACATCGATGCCGTAGTCGTCGGTGAGGTCGGCGAGCTGCTCGATCTGGGCGACCGTGTAGAAGCACGCCTCGTCGCAGATGACGTAGTCGATGGGCTGGTGCGCGCGGACCAGGGCCACCAGATCCAGGTCGTCGTCGACCTCGACGGCCTCGCTGCCCAGACCGATCCGGCTGGTGACCTGCGCGTTGCCCGAGCGGTCGTGTTTGGTGAGCACCAGGCCGCGCCTGCCCTGGCGGCCGTGGTTGTAGTTCATCTGCAGGGCCAGGGTGGACTTGCCGCAGTCCATCGGGCCGAAGTAGAAGCGCAGCACCCCGTCCCGGGAGACGGCGGGAACGGCGGAGAGGGCAGACGTTTCGGTCACGGGGCGCCAGCCTAGTACTTCTTACGCGGTCAGCGATCTCCACCCCTGGTGACCGGTTTGTCGCTTTCGTTGACCGTACGATCCCCGTGGTGCCGGGGAGTCGATGGGGCTCGCCCGGCGGGTGAGCCCCATCGGTCGGTGAGTGCGGACGAACGCCTCCCGGATGGAGTCGACAGATCCCGTTGAGGACACCGTGGTCAGTCGGCGCAAGGGTCGGACCCCACCGGGAGGCGTTCACCTACATCCTCACGGTCGGAGCAGGCCGCTCTCGATCGCCGCCTTCAGGCCCGCCTGCGTCGCCTGGTGGGAGGAGACGCCGTTGGTCACGGTGAAGTCGATGAGCAGGATGCTCGCCTCGAAGGTGAGGTGCTCGGTGACCCGCGTCCGCCCGTCGCCCAGGTCGGTGAAGACGATCTTCTGGTGCGTGACGACGTTCGGCAGCGTCCAGGTGTCGGTCTCGTAGTAGAGGTCGTCGCGGTGGACGCGCTGCTGCGCGTGCGTGTTGCTGGTGACCGGCAGCCCGGCGACCGGGATCTCCTCGACCGCGGTGAAGTTGACGTAGCGCGTTCCTGGCTCGTTCCAATCCGCGTGCGTGACGACCCGCTTCAGGAACGAGTGCATGCCCAGATGGTTGTTGATATTGGAGTAGGCGTCGAACACGTGCTCCACCGGGGCGTTGATCTCGGTGGAGACATCACGCTTGACCTGCTTCCTTCCCGTTATCGGCAGGGGAGCGGTCAGGCACTCGTAGAACCTGTAGGTGTTCCAGGCGATCTGCCACTGGGCGGCGAGCAGAGGGTCGGTGTCGGCGCGGGCAGGGGTCGAGAAGGCGGTGAGGAGGAGGGCGGCGGCGGACAGCGGGGCCATGAGAAGCCGGAAGAGCTTTGTCACGGATACCTCAGGAGAAGAGGGGAGGTGATGAAAGTCTTCTACCGCATCCGATCATGGTTTCCACGTTCCGAACGCAGATCGTGATCTTCATGTTTTGTAACGGTCCATCCTCGGACATCCGCCTGAAAGGTCATGGTCTGCGACCAAGGGTGAAAGACGGGAGGTACGAGGGGGTTTGGAGGGAAGATGCGCTGGTAGGAGTGGGTGATCCCTGGCTGACGTAGCCTGACTGGGCTTGACTTGGCTTGACCGTGAAAAGCGTGGGAGATTCCCTTTGGCATATCGGAAAGTGGGAGAACCAGTGACGACCACCAACAAGACCGTTCCACCTCTCGGCAAGACCCCGGCCACCCTGACCTCCGGCCCCTCCGCGGAGACCGCGGAGATACCGGTGGCGCTCGCGGCGATGATGAGCGAGGACGAGGCCGTCGCCGCCCAGGCCGAGGCGGCTCGCTGGCGGTACGGGTTCTACGTCGTCATCGTGGGGCTCGTGGTCATCCTGATCGGCTTCGCGGTGATCACGCTGCGCGGGGGTGACACGACCGCGCCGTTCGCCGGGCTCGTCGGTGTCTCGGGTGCGATCATCGGCGCCTACTTCGGCGTGCAGATCGGCCAGTCCGGCAAGGACAGGGTCGAGGCCGAGCTGCGCCGTACGAATGAGATCGCCATCCGCCTCGCCGCCAAGGTCCACGCGCACGACGCCGACTCGGTGATCAACACCACCATGGGTCCCCGGCGCCGCTAGAACAGGCACCGCGGACCTCCAGCGGGGCCGGCCTCCGGACGACCTTCGGCAGGGCCGGCCTTTCGCGTCTCCGCGGCCGGGTCCGGCCCCGGACGTCCACCGGTACTCACCCCTCCGCTCTCGCCAACACTGCCCAAGGATCGGCCGTAGCTTCGGCAGGGTCCGCCGATTTGCGGATTCGCCGGGACTGGGTAGACACGGGGGCATGCGCAGCGTCCGTATCGGGGTCGACACCGGGGGCACGTTCACAGACGTGGTCGCGGTGGACGAGCAGACCGGTGAGATCACCACGACCAAGACTCCCTCCACCCCCACCAACCCGGCCGACGGGTTCATGGAGGGGGTATGGAAGGTCCTCAGAAAGGCGGCCGGGGCCGAGGAGGTGACCCTGGAAGCCGTGTCGGCGGTGGTGCACGGCACCACGGTCGCCACCAACCAGCTCCTTGAGGACCGTATCGCCGACCTGGGCTTCGTCACCACCGAGGGCTTCGAGTTCATCCTGGAGATCGCCCGCCAGAGCGTGCCCGACGGCTACGGCAACTCCTACTTCTGGGTGAAGCCGCCCCGCATCGTCCCGGTGCACCGGGTCAGGACCGTCGGCGGGCGCCTGGACCACACCGGGGCCGAGGTGCGGCCGTTCGACGAGGAGCAGGCCGTCGAGGCGGCCCGGTGGTTCCGTGATCGCGGCATCACCGCGATCGGCGTCTGCTTCCTGCACTCGTACGCCAACCCCGCCCACGAACTGCGCATGCGGGAGGTCCTGGAACGGGAGCACCCGGATGCCGTCGTCTCGATCTCGTGCGACGTGCTGCGCGAGTACCGCGAGTACGAGCGCTCGGTCACCACGCTGGTCGACGCCGCGGTCAAACCGACGATGCGCCGCTATATCGCCAACCTGGCCGAACGTCTGGAGGTGGACGGCCAAGGGGGCGAGACGGGTGCCGCGCGTGCGGGCGAGGGCCTGCCGTTCTCCGTCATGAAGAGCAACGGCGGCGTGCTCTCCGCGGCCGAGGTGGTGCACCAGCCGATCACCACGGTGCTCTCCGGACCGGCCGCGGGCGCGCTCGGCGCCGCGCTGATCGCCGCCACCGCCGGGCACCCCTCGGTGATCACCCTGGACGGCGGCGGCACCTCCACCGACGTCGCGGTGGTCGTCGACGGGGAGCCGTCGCTGACCACCGAGGGCAGCATCGGCCGCTACCCCTGCAAGATCCCGATGATCGACATCGTGACCGTCGGCGCGGGCGGCGGCTCCATCGCGTGGATCTCCCCGGAGGGCACGCTGAAGGTCGGGCCCAAGTCCGCGGGGGCCGACCCGGGGCCGCTCTGCTACGGCCGGGGCGGCACCGAGGTCACCGTCACCGACGCGCACGTCTTCCTCGGCCGGGTTCCGGCGCACCTGCTCGGCGGGGAGATCCCGCTCGACGCCGACGCCGCCCGGCAGGGGATCGAGGCGCTCGCGGGCAAGATCGGACTGACTCCCGAACGGACCGCGGCGGGCATCCTGGAGATCAGCGCGTTCAACCAGTCGAACGCCATCCGCCAGATCACCGTCAAGCGCGGCCTGGACGTGCGCGACTTCCCCATGGTCGCCTTCGGCGGCTCGGGACCGCTACTGGTCTGCAGGCTCATCGACATCCTCGGCCTGCCCTCGGTGATCGTCCCGCCCGACCCCGGCAACGTCTCGGCGTTCGGGCTGCTCACCGTGGACGTCAAGAACGACTACGTGCGCACCTTCGTCACCCGCGACCTCTCGCTCGCGGCCGCCGCGGAGATCTTCGGTGAGCTGGAGGGACAGGCGGCCGCGGCCCTGGACCGCGAGGGCTTCGCCGGAGAGGCGCACGTCTACGCGCGAAGCGCCGACCTGCGCTACTACGGCCAGGCCTATGAGGTCAGGGTGCCCGCCCCGGCCGGACCGCTGGACGAGGCGTGGCGGGCCGAGGTGCTGGACCGCTTCCACACCGAGCACCACAAGCTCTACGGGTACGGCTACCGTGACGACCCCCGGCACGGCGTCGAGTGGGTCAATCTCCGGGTCTCCGGTATCGGCCCGATCATCCGCCCCGCCATCGGACGCCGGCCGCACGGTACGAGCCGGCCCGAGCCGGTCGCCTTCCGCGAGGTCTGTTACGACGAGTGGGGCGGCACCCCGATCCACCGCCGCGCCGACCTGGCGGCCGGAGCGGAGATCAGCGGTCCCGCGGTCATCGAGGAGTACGGCTCCACCCTGCCGGTTCACCCCGGCTTCACCGCGACCATGGACGAGTTCGGAAACCTGGAGGTGCGCCGTGCAGCGAACGACAACGGCTGAATCGGCGAGCGCGGCCGACCCGGTGCTGGTGGAGATCGTCGAGGGAACGCTCGCGTCCGTGGAGATGGAGGTCGAGACGGCCATCGCCCGTACCGCCCGCTCGCCCATGATCCGCGACGCGCACGACTTCCGCGCGGGCATCCACGACGTACGGCTGCGCAAGCTGACCGGCAGGTCCTACTCGGCGCTGGTCCAGCCGATCGTCAGGGACTTCCCGACCGCCGAGATGAAGCCCGGCGACGTGTTCTTCCACAACGACGTCTACCTGTCCGAGGGGGGCATCGGGCACCTGCCCGACCTGTGCGTGACGGTCCCGGTCTTCCACGGCGGGGAGGTCGTCGCCTTCGTGCAGGCGTTCGGTCATCACGACGACATCGGCGGGGGCGTGCCCGGCTCCATGCCGAGCAACGCGCGCAGCGTGTTCGAGGAGGGGCTGATGGTCCCGCCGATCAAGCTGTGGGACGAGGGCGTGCCCAACCGGGCGGCGCTCACCATCATGACCCGGAACTCGCGGATGCCCGACTCGCTGGCCGGAGACCTGGACGCCGAGTGCTCGGCCTGCCTGATGGGCGCGCGGCGGCTGGGCGAGCTGTTCGACCGGTACGGGCGCGAGGCGGTCGAGGCGTGCTTCGACGCGATCATTTCCAACACCACCGAGACGTTCCGCAGGGAACTGCTGGCCAAGATCCCCGAGGGCACCCACGTGTGGGAGGACTACGCCGAGCACGACGGCGTGGACTCCCCCCGCCTGCACACCCAGCGGATGACCCTCACCGTCGATCATTCGGCCCAGGTGCCGCTGGTCATGGACTTCACCGGCACCTCGCCGCAGGCCAAGGGGCCGATCAACCACGCGGGCGACTACGCCGACGGGGTGTTCCTGAAGAAGTGGCTGGCGCCGATCCTGCGCAACCTGGCCGACACCCCCGAGCGGATGGCCGAGCTGGACGTCAACGAGGGCGTCGTGCCCCTCATCGAGATGCGGTTCCCGGAGAAGGGCACCCTGCTCACCCCGATCTTCCCGGCCCCCACCAACGCCCGTACCTTCGTGATCCTGCGCCTGCTGGGCGTGCTGGCCGGGGTGCTGGCCAAGGCGACCGGCGGCCGGATGCCCGCCGACCAGGAGACCATCCGCTACACCGGCGTCTACGGCGACGGCCTCGACGGCACCCCGTACCTGATGCGCGAGGTCCTCGGCGGCGGCTCGGGCGGCCGGTGGTACGCGGACGGGGAGGACACCATCCACGTGGTGCCCGACTCGCGCAACATCCCGGTCGAGTTCGCCGAGTCCCGCTGGCCCTTCCGGGTCGAGCGGCTCGGCCTGGCCCGCGACTCCGGCGGCCCCGGCCTCTACCGGGGCGGTCTCGGTTACGACAAGCACCTGCGGATGCTCCGCGACGCCTCGTTCATGTCCATCGCCGACCGCTCGATCCTGTCCTGCTGGGGGGTGAACGGCGGCCGGGCCGGAAAACCCTTCGTCGTGGAGATCGACGGGAGGGAGATGGAGGGCCTGGTGGACGACTCGCCGGTCCGCGCGGGCGAGATCATCCGGGTCCGCACCACCGGTGGTGGCGGCTGGGGTTCTCCGCTGGACCGCGACCCCGCCCTGGTGGCCGCCGACGTCCGCGACGGCAAGGTCTCGGTGGCCGGCGCCCGCGACGACTACGGGGTCATCCTGTCCGGCTCGCAGGATGATCCCCAGGTGGACGCCGAGGCCACCGAGATCCGCCGCGCGGAACTCCGCGCCCTGGTCACCGACGACGCGCCCTTCTTCGACCGGGGCCCTGGCTTCCCCTCCCTGTCGGGCGGCCTGCCGCACGCGGAGGTGGACTTCAGGTAGCCGAGCGGGGGTACCGCCCGCATCGGCGTTCCGCCTCGCCTCACGGTCCGTATCAGGTCGATCGGGAGATGAGAGACACCCTGCTACGACGGCCGTGAGGACCACGGCCGGCCCGTCCTGGCGATCGCTTTCCCCTCCCCCGGCAGCACGCCGGGGGAGGGGCCCGACGAGTTCGTGTGCCGGGCCGCGGAGGTGCTAAACTGTAGGCAGTTGCGGTTGTGGTACCCATGAAACTCTGTGTGCACCTGAAGGTCATCCGTCAGGTGCATTTTTGTTTTCCCGGTCATCTCCGGATGGGCTCATCGCGGCGACGCGGGATCCGCGCGGTGCGGATTCCGGCTCTGCCCCCTATCGAAGGAGAAAGTTATGGCTACGGGAACCGTGAAGTGGTTCAACTCGGAAAAGGGCTTCGGCTTCATCGAGCAGGACGGCGGCGGCGCCGACGTCTTCGCTCACTACTCCAACATCGCCGCCCAGGGCTACCGTGAGCTGCAGGAGGGTCAGAAGGTCTCCTTCGACGTCACGCAGGGCCAGAAGGGCCCGCAGGCCGAGAACATCGTTCCGGTCTGATGTAGCACCAGCACGGCAAGGGCCGGGGCCCGCATCCTTCGAAGGGTGCGGGCCCCGGCTCGTTCCGCGCCCGGCGCTCCTTGCCCGCTGAGCGAGAAGGCGTTTTCATGAGGGAATGCCGCTGACGATCACTGTGGTACGACATGGTCAGAGCGAGTCCAACGTGGCCTTCGAGGAGGCCTTCCGCGCGGGCCGGGCGGTCGTCCTGGAGCGCCCCGACTCCGAGGCCGAGCTGACCCCGCTCGGCAGGGAGCAGGCCACCGAGCTGGGGCGGCACCTGGCGGCAGGGGATCCGCCGGAACTCGTCCTGTGCTCGCCGTACCGCAGGACCGTGCAGACCTGGGAGCTGGTCGCCGCCGAGCTGGGTGCGGACCCCGAGATCCGGCTGGAGCCGAGGCTCAAGGACCATGACATGGGACGTTGGTCGGGGATGAACCTGCTCGCGCTCAGGGAGAGGTTTCCCGGTGAGTCGGAGAACCTGGTGGCGCGTCTGTACGGCGGTTTCCGGCCCCCGGAGGGGGAGAGTTTCCCCGATGTCGCCGGTCGGATACGCGAAGTGGTCGAGGAGCTGCGTGCCGGGCACGCCGGGCGCCGGGTTCTCGTCGTCGCGCACGACTCGGTCGTGCTGATGTTCAAGCACGTGATCGAGGATGTCCCGATCGACTCCGTCGAGGCGTTCGGCCCGGTCGGCAACGCCTCGGTCTCGGTGTGGCGCGGAACCAGGCCCGAGGTCTTCAACGAGGTGGGCCACCTGCTGGGGACACGGCCGCGGTAATGCTCCGCTCCGGCCGGGGTTTTCCTGATGATCTCCCCCCGCGCGTCCCGCCGGGTACTGGTATGGGGGATCATGGGATTCCCCCATCCGGGTATCGTGCCAGTCTCATGGCAAGCGGGCCGGGAACGGAGGAAGCGCTCCTCCGGCCGGGTCCGGCCGCCACGCATCGGAGGTTGATCTTGCAGGGAGCACTCGGCGACATCGTCGTTCTCGATCTCTCTCGTGCGCTCGCGGGTCCGCACGCCACGCAGATGCTCGGCGATCTGGGTGCTCGGGTGATCAAGGTGGAACATCCCGGGGGAGGTGACGAGTCCCGGGGCTGGGGCCCACCGTTCGTGGGTCCTGATAGTGATATTTCTACTTATTTCCTGGCGGCCAACCGGAACAAACAGTCGATCACCCTCGACCTCAAGTCCGCCGAGGGCAAGGCGCTGATCGAGCGCCTGGTGCGGCAGAGCGATGTGCTGGTGGAGAACTTCCGCACCGGCGTCCTGGACCGGCTGGGCTTCCCCGTCGAGCGGCTGCACGAGCTCAACCCCCGCCTGGTCATCCTGTCGATCACCGGCTTCGGCCATGACGGCCCGGAGGGCGGCCGGCCGGGGTACGACCAGATCGCGCAGGGCGAGGCCGGACTGATGAGCCTGACCGGCCCGTCGGCCGACGAGCCGTACCGGGTGGGCGCCTCGATCGCTGACCTGCTCGGCGGCATCCACGGCGCCTACGGTGTACTGGCCGCGCTGTACGAGCGGGAGCGGACCGGGCGGGGCAAGGTCGTGCGGACCTCGCTGCTGGCCGCGGTGACCGGGGTGCACTCCTACCACGGCACGGCCTGGACCGTCGGCGGCCAGGTGCCCGTCGCCAACGGTAACCACCACGCCTCCATCGCCCCGTACGGGGCCTTCCACTGCGCCGACGGCATGATCCAGATCGCGGTGGCGAACGACGCGCAGTGGCGCAAGGTCGCCACCCTGCTGGAGATAGATCCAGATATCGCGAAATATGCCACGAACAGGGAAAGGTTTGCGCATCGGGACGAGCTGATCGCGGACATGGAGCGGAGGCTCACCAAGCACGACAGGGCGCACTGGCTGGCCGCGCTCGGCGAGGCCGGGGTGCCCGCCGGGGCGATCAGGTCCATCGACGAGGTCTACGCCTGGGAGCAGACCCGTTCCCAGGAGCTGGTCGTCGAGGTCGACCACCCCGTGCTCGGCACCATCGAGCTGCCGGGACCGCCGCTCCGCTTCGACGGCGACCTTCCCATGCGCCATACCGCCCCGCCGGCCCTCGGCGAGCACAACGACGAGGTCCTCGCCTGGCTGGAGGAACGTGAACGGTCAACGACCCCCTCCTGAAGGAGGGGGCTTGAGGCGCGGTGATGCGCTTCGAAGCCCCGTGTTGACCAGCCCTGGCCATCACGAACTGGAGGTGTGATCCAGATGGCTACGTTGAACACAAGATCGCAGACCGACCTTGGGGTGCTTCCTCAGCTCCAAGCTCTCGAATCCGTGGGAGC
>NZ_JBEXGU010000228.1:0-11328 GCF_040607515.1 Streptosporangium sp. NPDC005286
CCTGACCCGCCCGGCCCGCCCCGCCCGGCTCGAACCCCTGGGCGGGGCGGGCCGGGCGGGCGGAATATACTGACGCAACGTGACTGCCAAGCCGCGTATCCCCAATGTCCTTGCCGCCCGCTACGCCTCACCGCAGCTGGCCCGCCTGTGGTCTTCTGAGTACAAGGTGGTGGCCGAGCGGCGCCTGTGGCTGGCCGTGCTGGCCGCGCAGGCACGGCTGGGGGTGGATGTCCCGCCCGAGGCGGTGGGCGACTACGAGAAGGTCGTCGAGCACGTCGACCTGGAGTCGATCGCCGCCCGCGAGCGGGTCACCCGCCATGACGTCAAGGCCCGCATCGAGGAGTTCAACGCGCTGGCCGGGCACGAGCAGGTGCACAAGGGCATGACGTCCAGGGACCTGACCGAGAACGTCGAGCAGCTGCAGATCCGCGACAGCCTGGTGCTGGTGCGAGACCGGTGCGTGGCGCTGCTGGCGGGACTGGCGGCGCTGGCGGCCGAGCACTCACCGCTGGTGATGGCCGGGCGCTCGCACAACGTGGCCGCGCAGTCCACGACGCTGGGCAAGCGTTTCGCCTCGGCCGCCGACGAGCTGCTGGTGGCGTTCGCCCGGCTGGAGGAGTTGATCGGCCGCTACCCGCTGCGCGGCGTCAAGGGGCCGGTCGGCACCGCCCAGGACATGCTGGACCTGCTGGGCGGGGACGCGGCCAAGCTGGCCGCGCTGGAGGACGAGGTGGCCGCGCACCTGGGGTTCGCCCACCGGCTGACCAGCGTGGGACAGGTGTATCCGCGCTCGCTGGACTACGAGGCGCTCACCGCGCTGGTGCAGCTGGCCGCGGCGCCTTCCTCGCTGGCCAAGACGATCCGGCTGATGGCCGGGCACGAGCTGGTCACCGAGGGGTTCGCCCAGGGGCAGGTCGGTTCTTCGGCGATGCCGCACAAGATGAACACCCGCTCGTGTGAGCGGGTCAACGGGCTGACGGTGATCCTGCGCGGGTATGCGTCGATGGCCGGGGAACTGGCGGGCGACCAGTGGAACGAGGGCGACGTCTCGTGTTCGGTGGTGCGCCGGGTGGCGCTGCCGGACGCGTTCTTCGCGTTCGACGGGCTGGTGGAGACCATGTTGACGGTGCTGGGGGAGTTCGGCGCCTTCCCCGCGGTGATCGCCGCCGAACTGGAGCGCTACCTGCCGTTCCTGTCCACCACGAAGATGCTGATGGCCGCGGTGCGGGCCGGGCTGGGCCGCGAGAGCGCCCATGAGTTGATCAAGGAGCACGCGGTGGCCTCGGCACTGGCCATGCGCGAGGGCGCCGGCGGCAACGAACTGCTCGCCCGCCTGGCGGCCGACGAGCGCTTCCCACTGGACCGGGCGGCGCTGGAGGGCCTGCTGGGCGAGCCGATCTCCTTCACCGGCGCGGCCACCTCCCAGGTGGCAGCGGTCGTGGCCCGCGTGGAGGAGGTCGTGACCCGCTACCCGCAGGCGGCCGCCTACCGGCCCGGGGCGATCCTCTGAGCCGCGCGCCGAGGGTGCTGCGCGAGGTGGCCGAGGTGGCCGCCGCCTGCGCCGGCGACCCGCTCGTGCTGTGGGGTGCCCAGGGGATGGTGCAGGGCGTGCGGGCCTGGGCGCTGGGGGAGGCGGTCGCGGTGGCCTGTCCCGATCTCAACCGCCGCGACCGCCTGACGGTGTGCGGCGAGCCCGAGCAGGTGGCCGCGCTGGTGGAGTGGGTGCTGGGGCGGGTCGGCCCCTCCTACCGGATGGTGGGCACCCGGGCACTGGTAGGGCAGGTGGTCGCCCGCTCACCGAGGCTGCGACTGCTGGGCACCTTCGAATGGATGGACACCCGCCGGCTCAGCCCCGTCCTCAACGCGGGACCGGGGCGGGCGCGGTGGCTGAGCCCGAAGGAGGAGGGCGAGGTGAGCGCCCTGCTCGCGGCCGCGGCGCCCTCCTCGTGGGCGGCGCCAGGGGTGGCCGGCGTACGCCGCTGGGCGGGCGTGCGCGACGAGGACGGCGCCCTGGTCGCGGTGGCCGCCGACGCCTGGTCCTGCCCGCAGGTGGGCTTCGTCGCCGGGGTCGCCACCGCCGCGCGCCGCCGCGGCGCCGGGTACGGCGAGGCGGTGTGCCGCCTGGCGCTGGGCGACCTGCTTACCTCGCACGGCCGCGCCGCGCTGATGGTCGACACCGCCAACCACACCGCGCTCGCCCTGTACGGGCGGCTGGGCCTGCGCCTTCGCCCGCTGGCCGCCGCGGCCCTGGACGGTGCCTGGGACGGTGCCTGAACCCGATCCCCGGGCAGGGGCGGGAAAACCTGGTGCGGGCCGAGGTCCGGGCGGGCAGAGTGGACGAAATGATGTCTGGTTTCATACCTGGTCTGGAGCTTTCTCGTACTTTCTACACCCAGGTCGTGCGGCCGATCGTGGCCGAGGTGCCGCACAGTGCCGCGCTGATCGGCGCCGGTTCCGAGGTGTTGGCGTTCGACACCGAACGCTCCACCGACCATGACTGGGGTCCCCGGGTGGTCCTCTTCGTCGAGGAGCACCGGATCGAGCAGGTCCGCCGCGCCGTCACCGGCGGGCTGCCGGAGGTTTTCCGCGGCTATCCCACCGCCGTGACCGGTGCCGGTGGGCACGGTGTGCAGGTCGGTGAGGCGGCGGCCTGGTTCACCGGGCGGCTCGGCTTCGACCCGCTGCGGGGGGTGAGCATGCTGGACTGGCTGTCGACCCCCTGGCAGAAACTGGCGGAGGTCACCTGCGGGGAGGTCTTCCACGACGGCCTGGATGTCCTGGAACGCGTCCGTGCCGCGCTGCGCTGGTACCCGCCGGATCTGGAGCGCTACGTGCTGGCCGGGCAGTGGAGGCGCCTGGCTCAGCAGGAGGCCTTCCCCGGGCGGTGCGGGGAGGTCGGCGACGACCTGGGCTCGGCGCTGGTCACCGCCGATCTGGCCCGCGATCTGATGCGCCTGGTGCTGCTGCTGCGCCGCCGCTACCCGCCGTACGCCAAATGGCTGGGCAGCGCCTTTGCGCGCCTGTCGGGTACGGCCGAGCCGGCAGAGGCCCTGTCGGCGGCGGTGTCGGCCACCGGGTGGCACGAGCGCGAGGAGCACCTGGGGGCGGTCTACCGGCGGGTGGCGGCCCTGCACAACCGGATGGGGGTGGGCCCGGCGCTGGAGGGGAGCCTGCGGGCGTATCACCGGCGGCCCTTCCAGGTCATCGACGCCGGCCGGTTCGCCGACGCCCTCAGCGGCGCCATCACCGACGCCCGGGTGCGGGCGCTGCCTGCGGTGGGGTCGATCGACCAGTTCGGCGACTGCGTCGACCTGCTGGCCGATCCGCGGCGCTGCCGGGCGGCCACCCGCGCCATCCTGGACCTGTGAGGTCAGGCGGGAGGGGTCAGACGGTGGCCGGTTCGCGGCGGGCGAACATCCGCCGCTCGAACCACAGCGTGGCCAGTGGCGGCACCGCGCACACCAGGCCGACGAGGAGTGTGCCCAGGCTCCAGCGGGCCTGACGGGCGGCGACCAGCAGCGCGACCAGGTAGAGCACGAACAGGGCGCCGTGCACCGGCCCGAAGATCTTCACCCCGAGATCACCGGTGGCGGCCACGTACTTGAAGTACATGCCGATGAGCAACCCCGTCCACGAACACGCCTCGGCGAACGCCACGTAACGGAACAGACGCAGGGTGAGCGGCAGAGTCGGCACAGCGAAGTACACCTCTCCCAAAAAGGGTGATCCGGAAAGGGGATATCCGGGTGGATCGGACAACGGTCTTCAGCCTAGGGGGGCGCAGGGCCGGTCGGTGCGCCGGGGGAGCACAGGCGTCGCCGAAAGCGCCCGGAACACCACGGCCCTTGACCTCAACTTAAGTTCAGCTTTTAGGGTCGTGCTGTGACCGCGCCGGTGCTCTCACCCCAAGAGCGCGGGAAACGCGGGAACCCAGGAACCCAGGAACCCAGGAACCATGGTGGTGTGTGATGAGCATGGAAATGGCCGCCTGGCATTCGCTGTACGGCGCGATGAACGCCCAGCGCGACCGGCGGCCGTTCTCGGCCGCCACGTTGCGGCGCATCGCCGCCTTCGCCCGCCCGCACCGCGCCCTGCTGGCCTGGTTCCTGCTGCTGAGCGTCGTCTCGGCGGTGCTGGCGGTGGCCACCCCGGTGCTGGCCGGGCAGGTGATCGACGCGATCGTCACCGGCGCCGCGGTGGGCGTCGTGACAGGACTCGCCGGGCTGATCGCGGTGATCGCGCTGGCCGAGGCGGCGCTGGGCCTGGTGACCAGATGGATGTCGGCGAACATCGGCGAGGGACTGATCCTGCGGCTGCGCGGCGCCGTCTTCGACCACGTGCAGCGCATGCCGGTCGCCTTCTTCACCCGTACCCGCACCGGCGCACTGGTCAGCCGGTTGAACAGCGACGTCATCGGCGCCCAGCGCGCCTTCAGCGACACCCTGTCGGGGGTCGTGGGCAACCTGGTCACCCTCACCCTGACCCTGGCGGTGATGATCGGCATCTCCTGGCAGCTGACCGCGCTGGCACTGGTGCTGCTGCCGGTGTTCGTGCTGCCGGCCCGGCGCGTCGGCGCCCGGCTGGCACGGCTGGAACGCGAGGCCGCCGACCACAACGCGGCGATGAGCACGCAGATGACCGAGCGCTTCTCCGCGCCCGGCGCCACCTTGGTCAAGCTGTTCGGCCGCCCCGAGAGGGAGTCGGCCGAGTTCCTGGCACGGGCACGGCGGGTACGTGACATCGGGGTACGCACCGCGATGGTGCGCTCGGTGTTCGTCACCGCCCTCACCCTGGTCTCGGCGCTGGCACTGGCCCTGGTGTACGGCCTGGGCGGCTTCTACGCGCTGAGCCGGCAGCTGGAGCCGGGCGCGGTGGTGGCGCTGGCATTGCTGCTGACCCGCCTGTACGCGCCGCTGACGGCGCTGGCCGGCGCCCGGGTGGAGGTGATGAGCGCCCTGGTCAGCTTCGAGCGGGTCTTCGAGATCCTCGACCTGAAACCCCTCATCACCGACAGGCCGGACGCCAAGGCGGTGCCCGAGGGGCCGGTGAGCGTGGAGTTCGACCAGGTCGGTTTCGCCTACCCGTCGGCAGAGAAGGTGTCGCTGGCCTCGCTGGAGGAGGTCGCCACCCTGGACGCGCGCGGCGGCGAGGCGGTGCTGCACGAGGTGTCCTTCCGCGCCGAGGCCGGGCAACTGGTCGCGCTGGTGGGATCCTCCGGAGCCGGCAAGTCGACCATCGCGCAGCTGCTGGCCCGCCTGTACGACGTCGACAGCGGCGCGGTACGGCTGTCGGGGGTGGACGTGCGCGAGCTGTCGGCGGCCTCGATCCGCCGGACACTGGGCATGGTGACCCAGGACGGGCACCTGTTTCACGACTCGATCCGGGCCAACCTGCTGCTGGCCCGGCCGGACGCCGCACCCGAGGAACTGTGGGATGTGCTGCGGCGCGCCCGGCTGGCCGACCTGGTCGCGGCGCTGCCCGAAGGCCTGGACACCGTGGTCGGCGAGCGCGGCTACCGCCTCTCCGGCGGTGAGCGCCAGCGGCTGACCATCGCCAGGCTGCTGCTGGCCCGGCCGCGGCTGGTGGTGCTGGACGAGGCCACCGCGCACCTGGACTCCACCTCCGAGGCCGCGGTGCAAGAAGCCCTGGCCGAGGCGCTGGCCGGGCGGACCGCACTGGTCATCGCCCACCGGCTGTCGACGGTCCGCACCGCGGACCTGATCCTGGTCGTCGAGAAAGGGCGCGTCGCCGAGCGCGGCACGCACACCGAACTGCTGGCCGCCGGCGGCCGCTACGCGCAGCTGTATCGCACCCAGTTCGACCAGCGGACCGCCTGCTTCGAAGACCTGGAAGACGGGCTCGGGGAGTTCTCCGCCGTACCCGCCCGCTGAGCCTCGCCTGCGCCACGCCGGGCAGGGCGCCGGGCAGGGGCACGCCGGCGGCGAGGTCACGTCGATGACGGCCCTGCCGGTCAACCGAAGGCGACCCCGGCGGACTCTCCCGCTCGCCACGGCAACCGGTGGGGGAGCCGCCGGCCTGCCCTGAGGGCCCGCCCGGCCCCGCCGACATCGATCAGACATCGACGCCGTACGCCCGCGCCCTCAGGGCAGGGTCAGCACGCGCGGCCCGTCGGCGGTGACGGCCACCGTGTGCTCCACGTGCGCGGCCCGGCTGCCGTCGACGCTGGACAGCGCCCAGCCGTCGGGGGCGGTCAGGTAGCCGTCACCGCCCCCGGCGACGAACATCGGCTCGATCGCGAGCACCAGGCCGGGCCGCAGCACCAGGCCCCGCCCGGCACGTCCCCGGTTGGGCACGTGCGGGTCCTCGTGCATGGCCCGGCCGATGCCGTGACCGCCGAAGTCCTCGGGGATGCCGTACCCGGCCGCCCGCCCCGCCGCGTGCACCGCGTGGCCGATGTCACCCAGGCGCCCGCCCGGCACGCACGCGGCGATCGCGGCCCCCAGCGCGGCACCGGTCACCGCGATCAACTCCAGGTCACCGGGACGGGGCGGGCCGACGACGAAGCTGATCGCCGCATCCCCGGCCCACCCGTCCAGGTAGACACCGCAGTCGACGCTCAGCAGGTCACCGGGGCGCAGCCGGTAGCCGCCGGGGATGCCGTGCACGATCACGTCGTTGACCGAGGCGCAGATCACCGCGGGAAACGGAGTCGGCGCGAAACCGGGCTTGTAGCCCAGGAACGCCGACTTGGCTCCCGCGCCGGAGATGACGGCCGCGGCCACCTCGTCCAGCTCCAGCAGGCTGACACCCACCCGCGCGTGCTCGCGCACCGCCTCCAGTGCCAGCGCCACCACCCGGCCGGCCTCGCGCATCGCGTCCAGCTCGGCCACGGTCTTGATCTCCACCATGCGTCACACTCCTGATCCCCCAACACCTGTAGCGGTATTATTATCACGCTTGCTAGGATCATGCGCATGGTGCGACCCCCGCTGACCGAACTTGACCGCGAACGAGGCCACCGCCTGGGCACGCTCCTGCGCCAGGCACGCGGCACCCGCAGCATGACCGAGGTCGCCGCCGCCGCGGGCCTGTCCGCCGAAACCCTCCGCAAGATCGAGACAGGCCGCATCCCCACCCCGGCCTTCTTCACCATCGCCGCGCTCGCCACCGCCCTCGAGGTCTCCCTGGACGTCCTGGCCGAGGTGTGCGCCGGCGAACGCGCCGCCTGACCCCGCCACCACCGGCGGCAACGGAAAACAACCCCGCCCGGCGCCGGCTATGCCGACGCCGCGGGCCCGGACCTTTGCACCCCCTCGGCGGAGACCGATCCCGTCGCACCCGCGCCGCGGACGGCCGGGCCGCGCAGCAACGGATGCGAACGCATCGCCACCTCCAGCTCCCCGGGCAGCTCATCGCGGTAACGCCCCAGCGTCGCCAGATCACTGTGTCCCAGAACCCGTCGCACCGCGTCCATGTCCACCGCGTCGGCCAGCAGATGAGTGGCCGTGGTGTGCCGTAACCCGTGCGGCGTCACCGAACGACGCCGATCGGGATCCACCCCCCGCTGCACCCGGTCGATCACCGCCTGCACGTCCCCGCGCGCCAGACGCCGGCCCCGCCACGACAGCAGCAACGCCTTGTCGGGGGAGGCGATCCGCCCCCGCGCCAGATAGGCCTCCAGTACCAGCGTCACATCACCGGGCAACGGCACGTCCCGCGTCTTACCGCCCTTACCGAAGATCCGCCAGTAACGCACCCCGTCGTTGGTGTAGAAGTCCTCCACATTGGCCCGCACCAGCTCCGAGACCCGCGGCCCCATCGTCGACAGCATCAGCACGATCAGCCCGTCGCGCAACTCGGTGTTCTGATCACGACGACGCCTGCGCCCCGAGCCCGCCGCCTCCTTCGCCGCCACCCCCTGCGGGCCGCCGCCCAGGTCACGCGCCGCACCGATCAGCCCCTGCGCCTGCTCGCGGGTCAGTGCACGCCGCTCCGGCCGCAGCCCCCCGCGCTCCTTGGCCGTGACCGTCGCCATCGCCATCGGATTGACCTGCACCCACCCGACCAGCACCGCGTGCTTGAACAACGCCGACACCGACCGCCGAAACCGCGCCTGGGAGGAGGCGGACTGCAACGCCCCCGAGACGGCCTCCGGCTGCGAGCGCCGCCGCCCGTCCGGCTTGCGCGCGAAGGCCAGCAGAACGGCATCCACCTCCTCACCCGTCAGATCATCCAAAACCACCTCCTCGCCCACCAGCTGCACAAAGGTGGTTACATCACGCGCGTACACCTCCGCTGTCGACATCGACAACGCACCGGTCAGGGTCCTGGCCCGCACCAGCTCCACATAACGGTCGGCGCACTCACCCACACTGAGACGATTCAGATCAGCCGGCCGCATGATCCCGACGACACCCCTTTCGCGCCCGGACCGCCCTGAAACGGCCACTCACCTCGCACCGGCACCGGTAGGGACGAGGCCACGAAACGGCGACGCGGAAAACCACCGCCCCGCGCACGCCCGTCCTGCCCACCAGATCACCGATCATGTCCATCCCCCACGGTAAACGAATGCCCGCGTCCGGGCCGCCCCTCAAAGAAGACCGGGCACGGTATCGACCACGCGGCCTTTCGCCGAGCGTCTGCAGCGCGCCCGCAGCAGGGATCGGGCCAGGAGCCCGAACGGTCACCGGAGGAATCGGGGGAGCGGAGCCTTGAGCCGTCTCGCCACCTTCCCTCGCCCGCTATGGCCAGTTGACCGGGATGCGCGGACACAACCGCCGATAGGGCTGCGCGTCACGGGCGATGATGCGCCAGTCGGTGACATTGCCGATCGCGGTGACCCGCGTGGAGGCCGAGTGGGCGGTGTGGGCGGCGGCAAGGGAGACGGCCTCGCGCTCGGCCGCCATGCCGCCGATGATGAGGGCATCGTCGGCGTCGAGCACGTCAACGTGCTGGGCGATCATGTAGAGAAGGCCGTGCAGACGCTCGCGAGCCGGAACGGTGAGCGCCTGGCGGGAGGCCTCGGCGGCCGCGACGGCGGACACGACAATCGGGTACCCGCGACGGACGGCCTCGCCGATGATCACTTCAATCTCGATGTCCTTGCTCAGCCAGTCGTTGAGGGCCGAGTGGTCCAGGACGAGGCCGGTGTCGAAGAACCTCACGGACGGTGGCTCTCCTCGATCCGGTCGAACATGGTGCGGACACGGGCGAGGACGTCGCCGGGGGAGTCGTCGAGGTCGTGGCCGACGAGTTGCCGCCAGGCGGTCATGTGGCGGTCACGCTGGAGTTTCTCGGTGACGGCTTCGCCGATATAGGCGGATACGGTGACGCCGTACTCGTCAGCGGCCTCTTTGAGCTGGTCCGCCTGCTCCTTGGTGTGGGAGAAGCTGGTCCGCTTATCCTTAATGTGCATACGTTCACTCTATAGAGTGCATACCTCTGGTGTCAGGTGCGAACCGCCGTCTCCTCCGGGCAAGGGGAGGGGAAAAATCCGTACAGCCGCCAGGATGGTGACACCACGCGCCGGAGGCGGGCCTGCGGGTTCATCGCACGCCGTGGCCACGGCGGGGGAGCGGCCGCGCACGGATGTCGTTCACCACGCGTCCCCGTGATGGGAGCCGCCAGATCGGTTCACCATTCCGGGAAGCCCGCCAGTTCGTTCGCAGCCGTCTCCAGCACCACATCGACGCCGTTTTCAACCATGTTCCGATAAGCCGAATCACCTGCCGCCCCAGGTCCTCTCATCGAATCCGGGCCATCGACGGTGTTTGCTCAGAAGGTGCCTCTGATCCCCTCCGCAGCTCTGGCGGTCGCAGCAACGTGCTCGTCGGCGGTCATGCCGAGGTTGGGGGAGTGCCGGTTGAGGTCATGCTGGTCGTCAGCCCACTGCTGGTAGTCCCGCCGAACGGTGAGCTCGTCGGAGTCGACAATGCGGGCGATATCGGCCCAGGTGACCCCGGCCAGCAACGCGTGGTGGACGTTGGCGGGATGGCGCACGGTGCGTGCGATGCACTCCGCCAGCGCCAGCAACTCGATGTGCTCGGCCACGGTGAGCGCAGGACGGTCATCGGCTCCATGCCGGGCGGGATCATAGATTCCTCGGGCCACCAGCTCAATCCGGGCGCGAGCCGACGCGTGCTTGGCGGCCAACTCGTTGTAGCGCTCCAGCTGCTGACTGACGGGCATGTCGTAGCGAGCGTCGCGCCAGGTCGCGATGTGCTCAGGCATGGTCATGACGACTTCTCCAGGACGGTCGGGTTCGGCTTCAAGGGATCTCGATAGGTAGTCCGGCCCGGGACCCAAGAGCGCTTGTGAAGATCGCGAGTCGGCAGGCCACCGCCGCCACTGACCGCGCCCGAAACAATGTCCAACCTTCCCCATGCCGAGGAGAGGCTCGACGAAGCCGCCGACCAGGGCCGTAGCGAACCGGGGCAGAATACGACGCAACACGGACGCGTGGTCATCCCAGTCAGGAACCTCCCAGGTGCCTGGTGAAGGTCACTCGTCTCCGCCCGCCTCGGCCAAGGCCGCGCGGAGACGCTCAGCGAGATCGAAGGCCCGCTGTGCCGACCAGGGGATCACACCGTTCTCGGTCATCAGGGCATGATACTGCTGCTCCGCGTAAGGAGTCCCGGGCGGCAGCGGGGCGATGTGCCAGTGAAGGTGGCTGTTGCCCTGCTGACTGCCCAGCGAAAGCAGATAGGTGCGCTCGGAGGGAACAACCGCCTCAACAACCAGAGCGATCCGGCGAACCGTCCGCATCAACTGTAGATATGCCTCCTCCTTGAGGTCACGGACCACGTGCTCGACATGTGCCTTAGGAGCCACCAGGACCTTGCCGGGCATCGTGGGGTAGCGGTCCAGGAAGGCGATGTGGTGCTCATCCTCGAAGACGATCTGTTCAAAGTCGTAACCGGGGGCGCCCGCCAGAATGGCGCAGATGAAACAAGGACCGCTCTTGGCCCGCTGAACGTAACCGGCGAGATCGAACGCTTCTTTCCGCTCGGCTTCTGGAGCCAGGACGGGCAAGTCCTCATCGGAGGAACACAGACTCATGATCGCCACCATAGGCCAGGGCAGGACTGGATCAAGGGGAACGCAGCCATAGTGATCATCTTGAAGCGGCCGGCGATCTGCCGGCCCCGGGTTACGGAGAACAGACCCTATCCGGGGCGACGGCGTCGACCTGTCCGGTAAGGGCGAACACGGTGGTCCGCGCAACACGCGAGGCCGGACCTCCCTGAGGGACGGGACCCGGCTGACCTGGCGCGTCCCCCTCACCTGACGACCGGCGCTGCACCGGTAAGAACCCGCAAGGCCCCGTACCTCCGCACGCGTCAACACTCTCCGGCCCCGGCCGGT
>NZ_JBEXGU010000229.1:0-11293 GCF_040607515.1 Streptosporangium sp. NPDC005286
TAACTCATTACTTATCACAGGAGGGGACGGGGAGTGCGCGCCGCCTGCCCGCCTCCGCCCTCCTGTGATAAGTAATGAGTTACTCGAAGAGGCGAGGAGAACATGGCGGACAACAGCGAGTTCGAGCTACGCGGGATCAACCATCTCGCACTGGTGTGCTCGGACATGAAGCAGACGATCGACTTCTACTCCGGCGTCCTGGGCATGCCCCTGATCAAGACGATCGAGCTGCCGATGGGATGGGGACAGCACTTCTTCTTCGACTGCGGCGGGGGAAACGCGCTGGCGTTCTTCTGGTTCCCCGACGCACCCGAGGGGATTCCCGGCGTCTCGGCGCCGAAGAACCTGCCGGACCGGGGCGAGATGCTCTCCGCGGTCGGCTCGATGAACCACATCGCCCTCGATGTCGCCCCGGACAAGATAGAGGAGTACCGCGACAGGCTCATCGCCAAGGGCGTGGACGTCGGGGTGATCCTCAACCACGACGACAGCGAGTTCGGGGTGGCGCCCACCATGGGAGAGGGCGTGTTCGTCAGGTCGATCTACTTCAAGGATCCGGACGGCATCCTGGTGGAGTTCGCCGCCTGGACCAGGGAACTGGGCCTGCCCACCGACGTCCGGCACGAACCGAGGACCGCCGCGGAAAGGACCGTGTGATGCCACGCCTGCGCCAGGTCCCCCGCGCGGAGGCCACGGACCCGCTGACGCTCTTCTTCTACGACCGGCTGTTCGGCCCGGACCGGGACCCGGTGGCCGAACCGGGCACCGCGACCGGCTCCCCCGGCGACTGGTGGACCGTCTTCGCGCTGGACCCGGTCATCCTGCGGCACTGCGTGAAGGGCTTCCAGCTGTACCGGGAGAGCAAGGTAGACCCGGTGCTGCGCGAGCTCGGCCAGTCGCGGGCCGGCTGGGCCCGGGGCAGCAAGTTCGTCTTCTCACAGCACTGCAAGCAGATGCGGGCGCTGGGGGTGCCCGAGGAGAAGGTCCAGGCGGTCGCGCACTGGCAGGTCAGCCCGCACTTCAACGAGCTGGAGCGGGCCGTGCTGGCCTACACCGACGGCCTGGTGCTCGACGGCGGCCGGGTGCACGACGAGATATTCGCGGTCCTGAAGGCGCACCTGCCGGACGAGCAGATCCTGGAGCTGACCTACATCACCTGCCTCTACGAAATGCACGCGACCATGTCAAGGGCGCTCCGCCTGGAGTTCGACGACCGGCCGGAACCCGTCGTCGAAGCGGAGGCCCCCGAGGGGTACGGCACCCGCGACATCGCCGACGACATCGCCGGGCCGGGCTGACCTACCGTTCGTCGCGCCAACCGTTCCACTCGGCGCTCAGTGGCCCGCAGGAAACGTCCAGGTAATTACGCTGCCGGTCAACCGATGGGGATGATCCTGCTCGGGCGTCCCCTCTCCAGCCACAGGAGACCGCGTTGACCACACCGAACGGGGACCGGAGCGATCGCAGCCCGTGGAACTGGCTGCTTGTCGCGCCGATCATCCTACCTTTACTTCCATTTCTCTACAATTTCGACGAACCCCGGCTTTTCGGCTTTCCGCTCTTCTACTGGCTCCAGCTCGCCTTCATCGCGGTCGGCGTGACCTGCACCTCGATCGTCTACCAGATGACCAAGCGGCGGTGACCGGATGGACGCGCATCTGACCGAGATCATCATCTTCACCGTACTGTTCCTGCTCGTCAGCGGCATGGGGTTCGTGGCGGCGCGCTGGCGCCGCCCGGACAGCCTGGCCAGCCTCGACGAGTGGGGCCTGGGCGGCCGCAGCTTCGGCTCGTGGGTCACCTGGTTCCTGGTCGGCGGCGACCTCTACACCGCCTACACCTTCGTGGCAGTGCCCGCCCTGCTCTGGGGCGCGGGCGCGACGGGCTTCTTCGCGGTGCCCTACACGATCGTGGTCTACCCGATCGTCTTCCTGGTACTGGTCCGCCTCTGGTCGGTCTCGCACGTGCACGGCTTCGTGACCCCCGCCGACTTCGTCCGGGCCAGGTTCGGCTCGCCCACGCTGGCGCTGCTGGTCGCGATCACCGGCATCGTCGCGACGATGCCCTACATCGCGCTCCAGCTCGTCGGCATCGAGGCGGTGCTGAAGTCGATGGGCGTGACCGGCCACCTGCCGATCATCATCGCGTTCGCGATCCTGGCCGCGTACACCTACCAGTCGGGCCTGCGCGCCCCGGCGCTGATCGCGTTCGTCAAGGACACGCTGATCTACATCGTGATCCTGGTGGCGATCATCGCGATCCCCGCCCAGCTGGAGGGCGGCTGGTCGGGGATCTTCGCCGCCGCCCAGGCCAAGTTCGACGCCAGTCCCGCACCCGGCGACGGCATCCTGCTCAACGCCAACAACCAACTGCAGTACGTCACGCTGGCCCTGGGGTCGGCGCTCGCGCTCTTCCTCTACCCGCACAGCATCACCGGCGTGCTCGCTTCCAGGAACCGCGGCGTGATCAAGCGGAACATGTCCGCGCTCCCGGCCTACAGCCTGCTGCTCGGCCTGATCGCGCTGCTCGGCTTCATGGCCATCGCGGCCGGGATCAAGCCCATCGGCACGGACAACAACACGATCGTGCCGCAGCTGTTCGACCGGATGTTCCCCGACTGGTTCACCGGCGTCGCCTACGCCGCGATCGGCATCGGCGCGCTGGTCCCCGCGGCGATCATGTCCATCGCCGCGGCGAACCTGTTCACCCGCAACATCTACAAGGAGTACCTGAAGCCGAACGCCACCGACGCCGACGAGGCCCGGGTTTCCAAGATCACCTCGCTGCTCGTCAAGGTCGGCGCGGTGCTGTGCATCCTGTTCCTGGACACCGGCTTCTCCATCGACCTGCAGCTCATCGGCGGCGTCATCATCCTGCAGACGCTCCCTTCCGTGGCGCTCGGCCTCTACACCCGCTGGTTCCACCGTGGCGGCCTGATCGCCGGATGGGTGGCCGGCATGGGGGCCGGGATGCTCATGCTCTACAACATCGGCAACCCGGTCACCGGCAAGCTGCACTTCGCCGGGTCGGCGTTCCCGCTGGAGAAGCTGGGTCTTGACACCAAGATGACGATCTACGCGGGCATCGTCGCGCTGGCGGTCAACCTGGCCGTCGCCGCACTCGGCACGGTCATCGCGCGTTCCACCAAGGTGGCCGAGGGCGATGACGCCACCCTGCCCGACCACTACCTCGCCGACGAGGGCGATCCCAGGATCAAGGACAAGGACAAGGACAAGGACCTGGACCTGGACCCCACCGCCCACTGACGTCCCCACGCCGAGCGCGGGGGGAGAGCCGGTCAGGCCCTCCCCCCGCGCCCGCGTCATCCGCCGGCCGGGGCGCGAAGCTGCGCGATCAGCGCCTCCGCGTCTCGGACGAGCACGGCGCGCACCGCGGCGTCGGTCACCTTGCGCGGGTCGCGGGCGTGTTTCACGAACTGCTCCAGGGACTTGACGGCGTTCTTCGTCTTGCCCTTGTCCGCGTGCTTCCTGGCCTCCTTGAGCTGGTCGTTCAGCGAGCCGCCCGTCACCAGGCCCGCCGCCCTGAAACCGTCGAGGAGCTTCTGAAGGTCGGCGAAGGAGGTCGTGACCTCGAACGCGACGGTCTGTTTCGTGACGTGGCCCGCCTTGTCCTTCGCGGTGACGGTCAGCGTGTTCGCGCCGAGCGCCAGCCGCCACAGGTCGACCGGCTTGCCGGAGGTGACCTGCAGGTCACCGATGGCCGCCGTCACGCTCGCCACCCCCGAGGTCGCGTCCGACGCCGAGAAGACGGGGGTGAGGGACGCGGAGTCACCGTACTTACCGGCCTCCACCCCGCTCACGGACAGGACCGGGGCGGTCTTGTCGATCCGCACCGTGACCTTGCCGACCTGCGAGACGTTGCCCGCGTTGTCGGTCGCCCGGTAGAACACCTCGACGGTGCCCTCGGCACTCAGCGTGACCGGGTTGTTGGCGTTCGACCACGTGCTACCACCGTTGAGCGAGTACTGCCGGCTCGCCACCGTGCCGTTGTCGGTCGCGGTGACCGTCAGCGTGACGTTGCCGGTGTACCAGCCGTTCTCCCCGCCCGGCTGGGCAGGGGCGAGCGTGGCCGACACGGTCGGGGGCGTCTCGTCCCCGACCCCGACACCCTGGAAGGTGAACCCGTCGACCTCCACGCCGCCGGTCGAGGTGACGTAGAGTTCCCCGCTGCCGGTCGGGGCACCGGTGAGCGCGGTGTCCACGTTCTGCCAGCCCGCCCCGGCGGGCACGGTCACGGTGGCGAACGGATCCGCCGTCGCCGAGCCCCACCGCAGGGACAGCGTTCCCGCACCGGAGGCGCGGGTCCGCACGCCGGTGATGCCGGCGAAGTTCACCGGGTCGTACGCGATCCAGTCCCCGGCGTCGAACGACGTGATCTTCGCCAGGCCGGACGCGCTCTCGTCCTCCACCCTCGTGACACCACTGCTCGCGTCCGCGTGCTCGGCCTGCAGTTGCTTGGGGTTGAGGATGAGCGTGGCGTCGCCGAGCGCCCCGGGGATGTCACCGGCACCGTTGTCCCGGTAGCTCACCACGACGACGCCGAAGATGTTCTCGGTCTCGCCGTGCTCGGGGGCGTCGGCAGGTGTCGGCCACGCGCCTGAGCATCCCGTGCCGAGGGTCTCCGGATGCGCGTGCACGTCGTGGCCGAGCCCGAAGGTCCACTGCACCCGGCTGCACACGGGGTTGTCTCCGTCCTCCTTGTCGGAGACCTTGATCTGGAAGGGCACCGCGTCGCCCCAGTCGAAGAAGGCGCCGTTGCCCGGCGTCTGGATGGTCACCTCGGGCGCGGTGTTGCCCACGGTGATCTCGGTCGAGGTGAGCCCGAACCTGCCCTGCGCGTCGGTCACGCGGAGCCGGGCGGCGTACTGCCCGAGCACGGTGTAGGTGTGCGAGACCGTGACGCCGGTGGCGTCGAAGGTCCCGTTGCCGTCGAAGTCCCACTCGTAGCGCAGCGGGCCCGGCTCGGTGTCGGTCGACGACGCCGCGCTGAAGTCGACGGTGAGGGGCGCGGTACTGCTCGACGACGGCTTGGCGACGATCTTCGCCTGCGGGGTCTTGTTCCCCTCGGCGTAGTCGATGCGATACAGGCCCGCGTCGGGGTTGGCGCGGAAGAAGCCGTCGCCGTAGTCGAGCACGTACAGCGATCCGTCGGGGCCGAACTCGATGTCCATCGGGCTGTCGGTGATCGGCATCGCCGCCGCGGTCAGCGCGCTGTTGGGCAGGAAGTGTTCGAGCTTGGTCACCGGCCCGTCCGGCGCCGTCACGGTGAACGCCGCGAGATAGTCCTGCGAGAACTCGGCGAAGAAGAACTTCTTGTCCCAGTACTCGGGGAACTTCGTCGTCGACGGGTTCGCCGCGTCGTAGTGGTAGACGGGGCCGCCCATCGGCCCCTGCCCGCCCGCCGCCTCGAAGTCGGTGAGCCCGGCCCACTCCGCCGGCTGGTGGGTGTTGTTGTCGCCGTAGTAGAGGTCCGCCGGGGTCGCGGGAGGCAGCGTGTCCAGCCCGGTGTTCCACCGCGAGGTGTTCGCCGGTCCGGCCGCGCAGTCGAACCACGCGCGCGGCGTCGAGGTCGCGAAGTTCCAGTCGTTGTAGTTGAAGTTGTCGCCGGTGCAGTACGGCCAGCCGCTGTTCATCGGCTTGTCGATGGGGGTGACGTTCCACTCGACGTAGCCCAGGGGGCCCCGGGCGGGGTCGGGTGCCCCGGCGTCGGGACCGTAGTCACCCCACGACACCGTGCCGGTCACGTCGTCGACGTCCATGCGGAAGGCGTTCCGCACACCCGTCACGAAGATCTCAGGACGGGTCTTGGCCGTTCCCGGCGGGAACAGGTTGCCGGCCGGGACCGTGTAGGAGCCGTCCTCCTGCACGGTGATCCGCAGGATCTTGCCGCGCAGGTCGTTGCTGTTGCCCGCGCCGCGCCGCGCGTCGAGCCCCGGATTCATCCCGGGGGCGTCGTTGTTGGGCGCCATGCCGTTGGCCCCGGGCGTGCCCGCGGGGGTGTTGTCGCCGGTGGCGAGGTAGAGGTTGCCCTCGGCGTCCCAGTCCATGTCGCCCGCGACATGGCAGCACTGTCCGCGCTGCGTCTCGATCTTGATGATGACCTGCTCGGTGGAGAGGTCCAGGGCGTCACCGGTCCATTTGAACCGGGACAGCTGGTTGTAGCCCTTCCACTGGTTCCAGTACGACTCGTCCGCGCCCGCGGGCAGCGAGTTGGGCGCCGACCCGGTGGGGGTCGTCTCCGGGTACGGCGCTGTCATCGTCTTCGGCGCGTAGTAGACGTAGACCCACTTGTTCTGGGCGAAGCCGGGGTCGATCGCGATCGTCTGGAGACCGTCCTCGGAGTTCGCGTAGACGGGGATCGTGTTGATGACCTTGGTGATGCCGGTGTCGCCGTCGGTCAGGCGGATGTCACCGTTGCGGGCGGTGTGCAGGACCCTCCTGTCCGGGAGGACCGCCATGTCGATCGGCTCGCCGACGTTCTTGGTCAGCGTGATCTTCTCGTAGTTCGACCAGTGCGTAGCGGCTTCATGGGCGTATGCGGGTGCGGGCGCGGCGACCAGCACCACCGAGGGGAGCAACAGAGCGGCGAGTGCCCTGCCGACCATCATGCGGGTACGCTTCAATTTCCTGAGCCTCTTCTTCAGGGGGGTGTCAGGACAGGGCGGACCGCCACTCGCGCCGCGGCAACGGCAGCGATCACGTGGCGGTCCGCCGAACCTCTCGGGTTCTTCGAGCGGGGCGTCAGTGGCGACCGCGGCGCAGGGCGGCCATGTTCTTGTAGCTGAGATCCGCGTACTGCAGCGAGCGGCCCGGCTCCGCCGTTCCTCCGGGCGCGTTGTCCTGCTCGTACATCGGGTTGTGGCGCTTCTCTATGTCCAGCTTGGAGAAGAAGGCGCTGTAGTCGATGTTCCCGGTGCCGAACGGCACCATGTCGTAGCCGTTGGCGGTGGCCTCGTTGGCCTTGCCGTCCTTGGCGTGGAACAGCGGGAAGCGCTTCTCGTTCTGCCGTACCAGCTTCAGGGGGTCGAAGATGTCGGTCTTGGTGGAGCCGTTGCGCGCGGTGTAGGTGCGGTGCTTGAACTGGGCCACGTGCGCCCAGAAGATGTCCATCTCGAGATAGACGTGCCTGCGGCTGGTGATCTTGAGGAAGTACTCCAGCTTCCGGACGCCCGACGAGCGGGTGGGCCGGCCCAGCTCGTCGAGCGGGCCCTCGTCGAGGAGGAAGCCGTACGCCGCGTCGTGGTTGTGCGTGTACAACTTGAGGCCGGCGGCCGAGGCGATCGAGCCGAGGCCGTCCCATTTCTGGGCGGCGACGTCCCAGTCCGCCTTGTACGCGCTGTTGGTCGGGTCGCCGCCGGTGCCCACGTGCTCCATGCCGAGGATGTTGGCGATCTCCAGGGTCCGCTTGAAGCGATCGAGGTCGGCCTCGGTGAGTGGCCAGGAGCCGGGGATGAAGCCGTGGTTGCCCTGTGCCTTGAGCCCGTTGTCGTCGAGCCACCGGCGCAGCAGCCGGGCGCCCTCGACGGTCTCCAGGTCGGCCCCGCCCTCGGCGTTCGCGTGCTGGCGGTAGCCCGCGAACTCCACCTGCTTGTAGCCGATCCGCGAGAGCTCCTCGAACACGCGCCGGAAGCCGGCGGGCAGGTTCGTCGCCGGATCGCGGGAGATCACGTCGCGGACGGTGTAGAGGATGATGCCCCGCTTGGCCTCCGGCACCAGCACGTTCTTGTCGCCGTGGCCATGGCCGCGTTCCTGCTCGTCGCCGGGGGACGCGTACGCGGCCGACGCGAGCGGGCCGACCGCCGCCATGGCGGCCACCGCGGTGACTCCCGTCGTGGCCGCGAGGAACTGGCGACGGTTCAGCCCGAGCCTGCGGCGCAACGCGCCGGCGACCTCGTCGATCTCTTCTTCGTGTGCGCTCATCTTTTCCTACTTCCGTGTGGGTGGATGGAGCCCCGTGATCCCCGATGCCTCGACCGAGTGACCACCGACCCCTTTCCGCCGCAGGTCCGGCGGCATCGCCCGGCAGGTCATCTCCCCGCGGGGACCTGCCGTGGATGCCGCCGACCGACTCACTTCGCCCTCTCGATGCCGTGCAGAGAACTTGGCGTGGAAGTTACGCGTCTTTTACCCATTTAGGAAGCACTTTTGTCGTGATCTCTTGAACTTTCTGTCGCCCACGACCAAAGTCGCCCTAGCGCACGATCTTGGTCACCAGGCCCCGAACACTCCAACCCCGGGGAGTCTTCCCAGGTAGACCTGGATGGCCGCCCTCCAGGACGCCGAACCGGGCTCCGGTTCGCAGGAACCCGAGCAGGTTGATCCGGCAGGCGCCCGCGACCGTTCACATCCACGACACGCGGATCGACCTGCGACGAAGCGTCGCGCAACCCGGTCGGACGAGAGCTTTGGTTGAAAGACTCGCGACTTTCGCCCATAATCGGCAGAAGCATCGGGCGACACGCGGCCGGCGGGCACCTTGCCGACGGGTCGGACCGGGGCACGACCAGGCCAAGTTCAGAACCGAGTAGAAGAGACGGGCCGTCAGGGGCGGGGCGGGACGTCCGGGGCCGCGGTGTAGCCGGGGTTCGCCACGGCCAGCTTGTCCCGTACGGCCGCCGCCAAGGCGTCGAGAAGCTCCGGGCCGTCCAGCCCCTCGCGGATCGCGGCGGCGAGTTCGGCATCCGAGGCGAAGCCGAGCTCGTCGAGGCGCACGCGGTGGGCGGCGTGCTGCGCGGGTCCGAGTTCGAGCTCCCGCTCGACCATGCTCAGCACGTTGACCGCCACCCGGGTGTGGAAACGGACCCGGCCCTCGACGACCGGGAGCACATCGCTCTCCAGAAAGTCACGGACCGCGGCGACGAGCCGAGCCGCGGACGGCATGTCATGGGGCATGCCCTGCGACATAAGGAACTCCTTATCCGTTGACGCGGCAACGAATCTCCGGTGAGATCATTCCATGAGCTTCGCGGTTCCCGACAGCGTCCGGCCGATTCGTGACGCCGTCCACGCGTTCATGACCGAACGGGTGGAGCCGGCGGAGGCCGTACTCCACGAGGCCGGGCCCGAGGCCGCCTCGCTCCTGCGCGAGCTGCAGGCACAGGCGAAGAAGAAAGGGCTGTGGGCCCTCGGGCACCCCCGCGAGCTGGGCGGCGGCGGATTGCCCTTCCTCGACTATGTGTACGTGAACGAGGTGCAGGGCCGCAGCGAGTTCGGGCAGTTGGCGCTCGGCACGTTCACCCTGCAGGACTCGCTGATGCTGCGCCTGCACGCCAACCCCGAGCAGCGCGAGCGATTCCTCGCCCCGCTGGTCCAGGCGGAGATCTGGCCGAGTTTCGCGATGACCGAGCCGAACGTCTCCAGCAGCGATCCCACCCAGCTCCAGACCACGGCGGTGCTGGACGGCGACGAGTGGGTGATCAACGGCCACAAGTGGTTCACCACCGGGGCGGACCGGGCCGCGTACACGACGGTGATGTGCCGTACCGAGCCGGACGCCGCCCCGCACCTGGCGTTCTCCATGATCCTGGTACCGACCGACACACCCGGCTACACCATCGTGCGCGACACCCCGGTGCTGGGCATCGACGGCGGTCACTGCGAGGTCCGCTACTCCGACGTGCGGGTACCCGCCTCCAACCTGCTCGGGCCGCGCGGCCAGGGCTTTGTCATCGCCCAGCAGCGGCTGGGCCCCGGCCGGATCTTCCACTGCATGCGCTGGCTGGGCCAGGCCCAGCGGGCCTTCGACCTGATGTGCCGCCGCCTGCACGAGCGCAGCGCCTTCGGCCGGCCACTGGCGGACAGGCAGCTGATGCGCCAGCACGTGTTCGACTCCTACACCGAGATCCAGTCGGCCCGGCTGCTGACGTTGAGCGCGGCGGAGGCCATCGACCGGGGTGAGCAGGCGCGGGTGGAGATCGGAGTGGCCAAGGTGGCCGGGGCACGGATGCTGCACAACGTGATCGACCGGGCCATCCAGGTGTACGGTGCCGCGGGGCTGACCCCGGACACCCCGCTGGACCGGATGTACCGGCACGCCCGAGCCGGTCGCATCTACGACGGCCCCGACGAGGTGCACATCGACTCGGTGGGCCGCCGGATCCTGGGCGAGTACGCGGCGGGGGGCAACTGGGAGTTCGGCCTTCGATGATCGACGACCTCGTCTCGGATGTGTTCGGGCCAGGCTCGGCCGTCACCTCTCGGATCCGGCTGCCGGGTGGTGCGTCGCGGGAGACGTGGGCTCTGGACGTCATCGTTCCTGACGGCGTCAGGCATGAGCTGATCCTGCGCCTGGACTCTCCGGGCACCGTCCCGGATACGGGAATCGGATCGGCCGGGATCGGTCTGGCCGGGGAGACGCGGCTGATGCGGGCGGCGGAGGCGGCCGGCGTTCCCGTGCCCCGGGTGCTGGCCGCCGGAGAGTCGTACATCCTGATGAGCCGGGTGGACGGGGAGACGATCCCGCGCAGGATCCTCCGCGACGACGCCTTCATGGACGCCCGGCCGCTGCTGGCCGCCCAGTGCGGCGAAATCCTGGCCGCGATCCATCACATGCCGCTGGTCTCGCTCACGCCCAGGACCGATCTCGGGGTTCCGGCAGGCGCGCAGTCGATCGAGCCGGACGATCCGCTCCGGTCGTGGCGGGACATACTGGATCTCACCGGCAGCGCGCACCCGGTCTTCGAGCTGGCCTTCCGCCGCCTTTCCGGCTGCCGCCCCGCGAGCGAGCGGGTGACCGTCGTGCACGGCGACTTCCGGAACGGCAACCTCGTCATCGGCCCCGACGGGGTCCGATCGGTGCTCGACTGGGAGCTCGCCCACGCCGGCGATCCGATGGAGGACCTCGGCTGGTTGTGCGTGAAGTCCTGGCGGTTCGGGTCGCCGCTGCCGGTGGGCGGGTTCGGGGAGTACGAGCGGCTCGTCCAGTCCTACGAGCGGGCGAGCGGGTATCCCGTCGACCGCGACGCGCTGCGCTGGTGGGAGACGTTCGGTGTGCTGAAGTGGGGGATCATCTGCATCACGCAGACCCTGCGCCACCTTGAGGGCGGCGCCCGATCCGTGGAACTGGCCGCGATCGGCCGCCGTGTCTGTGAGACCGAATGGGATCTCCTGGAGACACTGTCCTGAACCGAGACGCCATCTCCTGTTCGAAACCATCCCTGAGGGCGCGAAAAGCCTCGGCCTTTCGGAACTCTCCTGGAAAACACGAAGGCCCCCACCGAAAGGTGAGGGCCCTCATAAAAGATTGTCCGGCGGCGACCTACTCTCCCACACCG
>NZ_JBEXGU010000230.1:0-11267 GCF_040607515.1 Streptosporangium sp. NPDC005286
GCCGGCCCCCGGCCCCCCCCCCCGGGGGCGGGGGCCGTCCGCGCGGCCCCCGGGGGGGGGGCGCCCCCGCCCTGGCGGGGGGCGCCCGGGGGGCGGGGCCGCCGGGGGTCAGCGGGCCTCGTGGCGCCGCTGGCAGGCGATGCAGTACCGGGCGAGCGGACGGATCTTCAGCCTCTCGAAGGGGATGTCCGCGTTGCAGCCGGCGCACCGGCCGTAGGTGCCGGCGTCAAGGCTCTCCATGGCCCGTCTGGTCTCCGCGAGGTCGCGGCCCGCGGCGGCGAGGGCGACGAGCTCGTCCTGCCGGGACGCGACCTCCCCGTCCTCCACCGAGGCTTCGAGCTCGTTCACCCGGGTGGTACGCCACAGGAGCTGCTCGTCCAGCTCCTCGCGGATGATCCGGGCCTGCACGCTGCTGAGACGGGTGCCCTCACTGTTGACTGACATGATCGGAAGTCCTTTCCAAAGCTGAGAACGCCAAGCGGCGCACGTGGCCGCGCTCGTCATCGAGTTCGCCCGGCGGGGCCTGGTCGCGGCCTCGCGGGCATGGCGTGAAACGGGCCGGGTACGGCCCGATGGAACCTGCGGGGTATCGGCCGGAGCGGGGGTGTGCACAGAGCCGCGGCCGTTCCACGACTCTGTCCGGTGACACGCGGACACGGCGGACGGCAGAGCGCGCACCCGGGTGTTCGGTGAACACCGGCGCGCGTACGCCACCCGCCGGTCGAGCGCGTGGCCCGACAGGTGGTGAAGGGGAATGGATCGGCTAGATCAGGGGCGGGCTGCGCGAGCCCGAGGTCCGGTGAGTGGCCAGCTGGGGGCTGCGCACCATGTCCGGATCCCGCCACGCGGGGGACAGGAGCGGTAACAGGTTCGCCAGATCGGAGGCGGAGCGCTGGTGCAGCCGCCGGAGGGCCGGCAGGTGCTCGAAGGCGCCGGCGGATGCCCGCGGCATGGTCGACGACTGTTCGAGCCAGTTCCCGGGCTCCCAGATGTCGCCGATCGCTCCGGCGGACCGCTGGACGGGGCCGCCGCCGTACGAGGCCGGGGCCAGGGCGGCGAGCAGCAGGGCGGCCAGAACCAAGCCCACCACCACGGACAGGGCGGTGGACTCACGTGGGGTTCGCCACGAGGTCGCCATGCTGCCGACCATAGCCCAACCAGCGAAAACAGGCACACGCCCAGTCCGGTGCCCCTGGACTCGCCGATCCCGGACCCGCCGGCGAGCGGTGGAACCGGCCCCTTCGTCCGGTCCGGCCAGGAAGATCTGCCGGAACCCGGCCCCGGCAAGCGGCAGTTCAGCAGCTGCCAAGGCGGGCGCGTCAGGCTGTTCCGTATGTCGTTCCTACCAAGAGCCCATGAGATTCCCGCGGGTGTGGAGCATGAGCGGTTCCGCATCCGGCCCATCACGGTGCACGACGCGGTGCGTGACTTCGACGCCGTGATGAGTAGCGCCGCCCGGCTGCGGGAGCGCTTCCCGCTGTGGGGCGGCTGGCCGCTCGACGACATGACGCTGGAGGACAACCTGATCGATCTGGCCTGGCACCAGAAGGAGGCGCTGCTGCGCAGGTCGTTCAACTACGCGGTGATGAGCCCCGACGGCTCCCGCCTGCTCGGGTGCGTCTACGTCGATCCCCCGGAAAGGCAGGGGGCCGACGCCGACGTGTCGTTCTGGGTACGGGCCGACGAGGAGGGCACCGGCCTGGAGGAGGAGCTGGAGCCGGTGGTCCGCGCCTGGTTGCGCGAGGCGTGGCCGTACGCCTCGGTCCGCTGGCCCGGCAGGGAGATCTCCTGGCGGGAGTGGGATCTCCTGCCGCCATACCCTGGAGGATCGTGAGAGCGGGATCGGGGCGGCGGGAATCCAGCACCGGATGGGGTTCGCCGCTCCGTCCGTTCAGTCGCTGACCCGGCTGCGGTTCTGGTAGAGGAGATCGGCGTACTCGGGGTGGCGGCTGATCCAGGCCAGGTAGAAGGGGCAGGTGGCCAGCACGCTCAGCCCCGACTCCCGCGCCGCGTCCAGAGAGACGCGAACCAGCGCGGAGCCGATTCCCTTGCCCTCGTGGACCGGGCCGACCTCGGTGTGCACGAACGCGATCAGATCCGGCGTGCGGATGTACTCCGCGAACCCCACGACCTCGGACCCGCCTTCCAACCGCGCCTCGTAGCGGCGTGCCTCGGGCGCGTCGGTGACCTTGACCGTCATATGTCCTCCTCGGCTTCGATCGCGTTCGGCCTCCCCGGCCCGGCACGGCCGGGCGGAGCCGTCCGCGATCGGTGAGATGTCAGCTGGGGCAGCCCGAAGGACTGGTACGGACGAATGTAGCCGACCGTGTCCCATGCCTTATCGCCCCGCCTTCCCGTCCGGCTGACAACCGGTCAGGTCGCCGGGCCGGCACCGTACCGGAGCAGGACATCGGCAGAGCCGTCCCATGTGCCGGTGGTGCGGCTGAACGACGGCCGCCGGTCGGTGGACCGGCGGCCGTGCGAACGTCAGGCGGGGTCAGCGGGCGTCGCGGACCTTCACCTTCTCCTTGCGGAAGTTGTTGCCCTTGCCGTCCGGCTTGTAGTTGTTCTCGACGTTGCCGGCGATGTCGACGGCGAACCAGCGCACCTCGGTGGTCTTGTCGATCGTGATCTGCTGCGCGCTCTCACGCATTCCCGCGGCGGCGAGCTTGGTGGAGCTCAGCGTCGGGCGGCTGCCGTCCAGCGTGTAGTACACGTTGGCGGGCTCGTCGGTCTCGAAGGTGAACGTGGCCGAGGTGCTGGTCTGCCCCGTCACGCTCAGCTCCGACTTCGGCTGCTTGTTGTCGTCGGAGAAGGACCTGGCGACCTCCAGGATGCCGATCTGACCGGCGGCGAACTCCATCGCCTCCTCGTGGCCCTCCTCGAACGGCGGCTGGAAGCCGACCGCCTGGAAGCGCTTGGTCTCCGGGTTGTAGACGTCCGCGCCGACCTCGAAGTCCCAGCCGATGATGCCCCGGTTGTACCAGTGCTCGTCGGCGCTGTTACCGGCCGCGGAGTACAGCACGTCCGTCACCGGACCGGTGCGACCCGGCCAGATCGCCGTACCGCGCCAGGACTGGACCGCGGACAGGATGCGGTCGGAGGCCTTCCAGAAGAAGTTCTCCGTGCCGTAGTCGACCCGCGGCAGCAGCTCGCGCCCGGCGGCCTTGTAGGCGCCCGGAGGCCACATGAAGTAGCCGCCGTAGGAGTGCGTGTTCATCGCGAACCTGATGTTCGGGTACTGGTTGGTGAGCCAGACCTGGTTGCGCGCCTCAGGCTCGGACAGCTCGGCCGGGCCCGCGAAGGTGTCGCTGGTGCAGACCGTCGAGGCGCCACTGTAGCCGTCGAACACCGACCCGACCGAGAAGTTGCGGTTCAGGTCCACGCCCCAGGAGTTGCGCCGTGCCGGGTCGCCGTTGGTCGCGTCACAGTGGTTGAACATGTTGCGGCGCTGCATGTTGTAGTCGTACATGCTGTAGTGCCCGCCGTCGGGGTTGGACGTGGGCATGATGAAGATGTCGAGGTCGTCGACCAGCTTCTTGGTCTGCCCGTCACGGGCGTAGTTGCGCAGCAGCCGCTCGGCGGTCTCCAGGCAGACCAGCGGGGTCACCCATTCGCGGGCGTGCTCCTGGCAGTAGAGGAACACACCGGTCTTCGAACCGTCGCGCTTCTTGCCGATGCGCAGCACCTTCGTCTGGAACGGGTCGCGCGAGACGGTGGCCGGCGCCTTGAGGTTGTCGGTCAGCTTCGTCGCCGCGGCGGCGGCGACGAGGCCGGTGCCGGCGTTGCCCCGGTAGGTGGCGGCGGTCAGCAGCGCCGACGCCGCGCCGTTGCCGTTGAGCGCCGTGACCACCTGGGCGGCGGTGCTGTTGATCGCACCGGACGCGTCGGTGCCGAGGCTGACCACGACGTCCTTGCCGCTCACCGACACGCTCAGCGCGCTGGAGGGGGCCTCGGGCTTGACCAGGGCGACGCTGATGTCGTTGCCGCCCTCGTGCCCGTACGCCTTCGAGGTCACGTAGAGCGTGCTCGCCGCGACCGTGCCGAACTGGGCCTGTGCCGCCCGGCGGTAGCCGTTCGTCTTGTTGGGCAGGTCGACGATCTGGCTGATCTTCGGGAACTCCGCGGCCAGGGCGGTGATCCGGTTGGTGAGCTCGGTGGGGTCCATGTAGCGGTCGACGAAGTCCGCGACGTAGTGCTTGCTCGGCGCCTTGCGCCTCTCACCCAGCCACTTGGTCACCGGGACCGTGACCGAGCCGCCCCGGTTGCTGGTGATGGTGACCTTGGTGGGGACCGCGGTGAGAGCGATGGGCGAGCTGAAGCGGTGGTACATGTACTGGCCGGCGTCGGTGAAGCGCGACATCGTCGTGGTGCCGCCCGAGTCGGGGGCCGTGTTCTTCCCGCTGTCCCAGGTGGCGGTGAGCACGGTCTGCGCGTCGGTGGCGCTCGACTTGACCTCCACCGAGAGGAAGTGCTCGTTGTCGAGGCTGGTGAACCACTCGGCGCGGAGCGGGGTCAGCGTGTCGACGTCCGCCGCCTCCGCCTGCGCCGCCTTGGTGAGCGCCTCCTGCCGTGCGGCCCTGTTCTCGGCCACATCGGCCTGGTCGGAGATGGCATCACGCACGTCGAAGCCGAGGACGCGCAGTTCCTGAGCCTCCTCCGGGCTCAGTACGGCGTGCACCTCCAGACCCTCGTCGACGGGCCTGCGGTACTCCGCGAGGTCGACGCCCATGTTGTTGAGCCGGTCGATGGACTCCTGGTCGGGAACGATGACGCGCAGCAGCGCCACGCCGTTCTGCTCTGTGCTGGACTGCCGGTCGGGGGCGACCTCACTGGCCTGCGGCGCCGGATCGGCCAGCACAGGCATCGCGCTGAGGCTGAGGGCAAGGGGCAGGGCGAGCACGACCGCGGCGCGACCGACTCTCCTCCCGTTGAGGGGGCTCCTCATGAAAAATTCCTCCAGTTCGCGCACACCCCAGGTAGTTGGTCATTCTGGAATGAAGTGCGCAATTGGCAAGAATCCTCGCCAGAGGCCGAATATTCGTCAAGGCCCCAAAAGGGCATATCAGGCGTGCTTAAATTCTGTAAGCAAATATTCACATGAAGGTTATATATGACTTATGCCATTCATCCCAGGACTGTGGTATATAGCAAAGATCAATAGCCTGTCAAGTAAGTACATCGCGTAATTGATGACTGTTTGGGGGATTTGTAGCCCTTAGTGCATATATGTCGTGATCGGCGACCCCTGTCGTCGGCCCCACCGCCGACCGGCGCCTGCCGGCGAGGCGCTTGGGGGCATCAGCCATGCCCCGAACCCTCTCACAAACATTTCTCAAAACAACCTCGGTCGAGGACCTGAGTGAGAACGAGTCATGAGAGGGATTCGAGGCTGTCGGCCGTCCGGTGCGGCGTTTTGGTGATCTTCTCTCGGAATCGAGTGTCTGTGAGAAGCGGCTCTGTGCGGGACGGGGCAGCGTGGCGGCCTCCTACAGTGGGTGTTTGTGCTTTACGGCAGATCTGCGGAAATCAGCGCACTCGACGAGGTGATCGCACGGGCTCGCGACGGTTCCGGCGGCGCGGTGGTGTTGCGGGGCGGGGCAGGCGCGGGCAAGACCGCCTTGCTCGACGCGGCGGCCGCGCGCGGTGGTGCGATGCGGGTGTTGCGGGCCACCGGCGTTGAGTCCGAGTCCGACCTCGCGTTCGCGGCGCTGCACCAGGCGCTGTGGCCGGTGGCCGGTTCGCTCGACGCACTGCCCGAGCCGCAGCGCGATGCCGTGCGCGCGGCCCTGGGGCTTGCCGCGGGCAGTCTCGGCGATCGGTTCCTGGTGGGGGCCGGTGTGCTCTCGCTGCTGGCCGAGGCGGCCGCGCCGGACGGGCTGATGTGCGTGGTCGACGACTTCCAGTGGGTCGACCGGGCCTCGGCCGATGCGCTGCTGTTCGCCGCCAGGCGGTTGGGGACGGAACGGATCGCGATGTTGTTCGCCGTACGCGGGGAGGCTCCTGTCAAGGGCGTGCCGCTGACGGTGGACGTGCGCGGTCTGGCCGAGTCCGCCGCGGCCGAGTTGCTGGAGTCCCGCCACGGTGTGCTGCCCGCCCAGGTGAAACGGGAGCTCGTCACGCTGACCGGCGCGAACCCGCTCGCCCTGGGTGAGATCGCCGCCCGCCTGACGCCCGCGCAGCTCGCCGGGCGCGAACCGCTGCCCGATCCACTGCCCGCCGGCGCCCGGCTCTTCGGCGATCGGGTGAGCGGGTTGTCGGCCGCTGCCCGGCTGGCCGCCTTGGTCGCCGCCGTAGAGGCCGACCTCGATCTGGTCCTGCGCGCCGCTGAGCGGCTGTTTGCCGAGCAACCGGTACGGCCTGGCGCGAACGCGGCCCGATCGGCCTCATCCGGGCCGGGGACGGAGGTCGGGGCCGGGCGGGTGGCGTTGGCCGAGCTGGAGGAGAGTGGGCTGGCCGAGGTGTCGGGCACGAGCGTGCGTTTCGGTCATCCGCTCATCCGATCCGCGGTGCACGAGGCGGCCGGCGCCGCCGATGTCCGCCGCGTGCACGCCGTTCTGGCGAAGCTGACCGCGGATGACCGCCGCGCCTGGCACCTGTCCGGAGCCGCCCTGGGTCAGGACGAGCAGGTCGCCGCTGCGCTGGTGGCCGCCGCGGAGCGGGCGCGTGACCGTGGCGGGTACGGCGCCGCCGCCACGGCCCTGGCCAGGGCCGCCGAGCTGACCCCCGAGCCGCGCGCCCGTGCCGTCCGCCTGAAGGACGCCGCCGTCGCGGCCTGGCTCGGCGGCCGCCCGGGACAGGCGGAGTCGCTGCTGGCCGAGGCGCGCGAACGGGCCGGCGGGGACGCCACCCTCGCCATGGAGATCGCCCAGCTCCGGGGCCGGTTCGAGCTGAACTCGGGCAACGCCGCCGAGGCCGTACGGATCCTGGCGGCGGGTGACAGCTTGGACATGCTGGCCGATGCCGTGGAGGCGGCCTCGTACGTCGGTGACACGGCGGCCATCGTCGAGCTCGGCCGACGGGCGGCGGCGCACCCCGAAGGGTTCTTGCGGGACACGGTGGCCGGGATCGGCCTGACTCTGGACGGCGACGCCGCCGGGCCGGGCCTGCTGCGGCGGGCACTGGTGCGGGCCGGCGAGCTGGAGGACGCGGCGGGGTACCTGTGGGCGACGGCCGCGGCCAGCGCTCTGGGCGAGTCGGATCTGGCGACCGAGATGGCCGAGCGGGCCGGGCGAGTGGCCAGGGTGTCGGGGATGACCGGGCAGCTGCCCGTCGTACTGGAGTTCGTGGCGACCGCAGAGCGTATCGGCGGTCGGCTGGCGCGCAGCCAGGCCGTCTCCGAGGAGGGCCTGGCGCTGGCCCGGGAGGCCGGGTACGAGAACACGGTGGCCGCACACCTGGCCAACCTGGCGGTGCTGGCGGCGCTGCGGGGTGAGGAGGAGCCCTGCGAGCGGCAGGCCCGCGAGGCGCTGGCCATCGCCATCCCGCACCGGGTGGGATTGCGCGCGGGCGTTGCGGCGTACGCGCTGGCGATGCTCGACCTGTGCCTGGGCCGCTACGCGGCGGCGCACGACCGTTTCACGGCCATCGCCGCGGCGCGACCGGGCGCCGGGCATCCGACCGTGGTGTGGCGGATGGCGCCGGACCGCGTCGAGGCCGCCGTGCGCGCGGGCGACGAGGCGGGCGCGCGGGCGGCGCTGGAGGCGTACGAGCAGTGGTCGGCGCACGCCGCGACGCCCGAATCGCGCGCGCTGCTGGCTCGCTGCCGGGGCCTGGCCGACTCCTCCGAGGACGCCTTCGGCGAGGCGCTGCGGCTGCACACCAACCCGTTCGAGGCGGCCAGGACGGCCCTGCTGCTGGGTGAGCGTCTGCGCCGCGCGCAGCGGCCGGGCGAGGCACGGGCGCATCTGCGGACGGCGTGGGAGACGTTCGAGCAGGCGGGTGCCCGGCCGTGGGCGCGGCGCGCGCTGGAGGAGTTGCGGGCGGCGGGAGAGAGCGGGCAGGCCCCGCCCGCGCCCGTGCTCGACGCGCTGACCCCGCAGGAGCTGCGCATCGCGGGCCTGGTCGCCGACGGGTTGTCGAGCAGGCAGATCGCCGCCCGGCTCTTCCTGAGCCCGCGCACGGTCGAGTACCACCTGTACAAGATCTATCCGAAGCTGGGCATCGGCTCCCGTACGGATCTGGCGCGGCTAGTAGTTCTACAGAAGGCGCCCGTAGCCGGAGACGACATGCTCTGAGGCATGCAAAACGTGACCATCTGGAGTGAGGAGTTCGGCGCCGAGACGGACGCGCCGATCCTGTTGATCATGGGTTCGATGTCGCAGGGCATCCTGTGGCCGGACGAGTTCGTCGGCCGCCTGACCGCCGGAGGCCGCCGGGTGATCCGGTACGACCACCGTGACACCGGCATGTCGGGCACCGTCGACTTCGCGACCGAGCCGTACACGTGGGACGACATCAAGAACGACGTCTACCGTGTGATGGACGCCCACGGATTGGACGGCGCGCACCTGGTCGGCCACTCGGCGGGCGGGCTGCTCGGCCAGTTCGTCGCCGTGGAACGGCCGGAGCGGGTGCGCTCGCTGACCGTCATCGCCTCCTCGCCGCTCGGCGGCGGCGAGGGCCAGGTGCTCCTGCGGGCCCTGACGGGGCAGCCACAGCCCGAGGGGAGCCTGCCCGAGCCGGCGCCGGAGTTCGTGGCCTTCTACCGCGCGCTGATGGCCGCCCCGCCGCCGCAGGACCGGCGCGCGCTGATCGACGGCATGATCGCCGAGCAGCGCGTGCTGCACGGCACCGGGCTGTCTTTCGACGAGGACGCGGCGCGCCGGCTGCAGGAGCGGATCCATGAGCGGGCCCGCGACCTGTCAGCGGCGGCCAATCACCGGCTGGCCGCAGCGGCCAACCCCGATTTCGAGCCGGTGGGCGTGCTACACCGGGTGAAGGCACCCACCTTGGTCATCGAGGGCAGCCACGAGCCGGTCAAACCGGGTCACGGCGCGATCATCGCCGAGCAGATCCCGGGGGCGCGGCTGACGATCGTGGCGGGCATGGGGCACACACTGCCGCCCGAGGCGCACGAGGAACTGGCCGCCGCCATCCTCGCGCACACAGCAGAGTGACGCGCGTTCCTGATCGACGACGAGCCGTTCGACGCAGAGCAAGGGCATCGAGCACCGGGCCGCCCCCCAGATGCGGCACGGACGGCAGCCGGGCCCCCAAGAAGGCCATCAAGTTCCACAAAGCTCAGTAACACCCACTAAAAACGCAATACGCCTTTAGACCCGCCACCTCCCTCCCCGATCGCTACCCTTCGCAATGAAAAGTCAACGGTGAGTAAAGAGGGCACTCATGGGGCGAAGGTTGATCGTGACGGCGATCGCGGGGGCGGGGGTGGCCGTCGTCGCCGGTGCGCTGCTGTTCGTCTCCGGCGAGCAGGGGTCGCAGGCGGCGAGGTCCGCCCCGCAGATGCCCGCGCGGGAGGATCCACTGACCGGTCAGGAGGTCGCCCAGGCCACCACGATCGCGTCGGCGGGCTCCAGATCGCACCTGGCCGCGGGGCGGATCAAGCTGCTCTACGTGGAGCGCGACGACGACAAGGACACCTCGGACCGCCGCCGTGCGGACGCGTATCTCTACGACTACGGCAGTGACCGGCTCATCGTGCGGACCGTCGACCTCGGCCGGGGCACCGTCGTGCGGGAGACGGTGGCCCGGGGGGTGCAGCCGCCGCCGTCGAAGGAGGAGGAGACGACGGCCGCCGGGCTCCTGCTGGCCCACCCGGGATACGGCAAGGTCGCGCGCGAGGCGTACGCCAGGGCGGGGGGCGGGCAATTGAGGTCGGCGGCGGACCTGGGGCTGCGCGGGCTGATCTTCACCCCGTCCGGCGAGAAGGGACCGGCCAGGCGGTGCGAGGTCCACCGGTGCCTGCGGCTGTTCGTCCGGCTGCCCGACGGCACCTGGCTGGACACCAGCCGGCTCATCGTCGACCTGTCCGCCAAGAAGATCCACACCCTGGAGTGGTAATCAGTGTTCCTCCGCTTCGCCCTCTCCTGCGCCCTGCTCGCCGGAACTCTCACCGCCCCACAGGCCGCACCGATACCGCCGCCCCCCTCGCCCGGTGCGTCGTCCGGCGCTCCGGCGGAGACGACCGCCGCGCAGCCCGCGACGGCACCGTGTAACGCGCCGTACCGGATCGACAAGACCCTGCCCAACGGGGCGCGCTGGCAGCTCTGCTGGGAGATGCGCAACGTCGAGGGGCTGACCCTGACCAGGGTCGTCTACACGCCGAGGAACCAGCGGGCGATCGCCGTGCTGCGCAGCACCTCGCTGGCCCAGATCCACGTGCCCTACGACAGGGGCCGGCCGCGCTACCACGACATCGGGTCGCTGGGCTACACCGCCATCCCGCTCCGGGCGGCCGACTGCCCGCTCGGCGAGCGTCGCGAGCAGTTCGTCTGCGTGACCACCAGGGCCCGCGGCCACGCGTACCTGAAGTCGGTCCCCGACCAGCCGAACCTGACGGCCCAGGGGCGTGACCTGGTGGTGTTCGCCGCCTTCCAGGTCGGCTGGTACACCTACCTGGCCGAATGGGCCTTCTCCGACGACGGCGCGATCACCCCGCGGGTGGGGGCCACCGGGTCACTCGCCGGATTCACCACCACGCCGGAGCACGGCTGGCCCATCGGGGTGGGCGACGACAAGTTCGAGGCGAGCCACACGCACAACATCTTCTGGCGCCTGGACTTCGACGTGGCGGGCCGGGCCGACGACGTCGTGGAGCAGTACGACTTCAGCGGCTCGGGCACCGCGAACCGGCGGCTCGAGCGGACGACGTTCAGCACGGAGACCAAGGCCGTCAGCAGGCCGATGCGCTGGTGGCGGGTGGTGGACCGCAAGGTGCGCAACGCCGACGGGCACCGCGTCTCCTGGGAGATCAACAACTCCGACAGCGCCCAGTACCGGGGCCCCGCCGACGAGGCCTTCACCCGGGCCGATCTCTACGTCACCGACTACCGCTCCTGCGAGCGCCTGGCGAGCGTCAACCCGACTCCCCAGTGCGCCAGGTCCGTCGACCGCTACACCAACGGCGAGCGACTGACCGACCCGGTCCTGTGGGTCAACGTCGGCTACCACCACGTCCCCCGCGACGAGGACGCCGACCCCATGCCGAGCCACTGGCAGGGCTTCCGCATCACCCCCCGCGACGTCACCGCCAAGAACCCGTACTGACGCCGCCGGGCATCCGGGCCGGGCGAGGCGCCCGGCCC
>NZ_JBEXGU010000231.1:0-11261 GCF_040607515.1 Streptosporangium sp. NPDC005286
GCCGCGGGGCGCCCCCCCGCCCTTGACGAACTCGTCCGCGGCGCCCGGCCCCCGCCTCGCCGGGCCGCCGAAGCTGGAACTCGCCACCGAGCCCGGCTGGGGCCCTGGGTACGTCATCCGTGGCCTCACCGCCCTCGACGTGCGGGTCTGAACCGGCTCGCGCGCGGTGCCGTCAGGGGGAGCGGCGCAAGGGCGGGCGCTGGGCCCAGGTGGCCCAGCGCCAGAGCCATTCGAGGGGGCCGTAGCGGTATCGGCGTAGCCAGAGGGTGGAGAGGAGCCACTGGGCGGAGAGGATGGCGCCGGCGATCAGGAACACGGTCGCCGGGGACCAGCTTTCCGGCGAGCCGCCAAGGACGCGACCGGTCGCCAGCACCAGGATCGTGGCGGTCAGGTAGTTGGTCAGCGCCATCCGGCCCAGTGGTGCGAAGACGGCCCGCAGCGCCGGTCGGAGCGGAGTCCTGAGCAGGACCAGCAGCACGCACACGTACACTCCCGCGAGCAGCAATCCGGCCACGGCCATCGAGAGGCCGAAACCCGGGTCGTTCGTGTCGCCGGCCAGGCCGACCTGCCACCACAGGGCGGGCACCGCCCCCGCCGCGAAGACCAGGCCCAGCACGGCCGGTACCCGGGTGGACTGCTCCATCCGGTCGATCACCCCGTACCCGACCAGGGCCGAGCCCAGCAGGAACAGCCCGGGGACCAGCACGATCCCGTTCTGGCCGGCGATCAACGGTGCCGCGAGGAGCACGGGGGCGAGGCCGGCCACGGCCCACCGGGGCAGCCAGGTCGAGGGCAGCAGCACCAGCAGGCCGATGACGGCGTAGACGGTGAGGATGTCGCCCCGCCACAGCAGGAACATGTGTGCCAGGCCCATCCCGAGCAGCACCAGGAGCCGGCGGAGCAGGAGTGTCCGAGGGGCGGCGGCGCGGTCCACGGCGGAGTTCAGCAGCAGTGAGAAGCCGATGCCGAACAGCAGGGAGAAGATCGGGAAGAAGCGCTGATCGAGGAGCAGCCCCGGCCACGCGCCCTCCGGGCCTGCCGGCGAATCCACGACGACGTGGCCGACGTCGACGTTGGCTATCGGCTTGACGTTGACCAGCAGGATCCCGCACAGCGCGAACCCGCGCAGTACGTCGAGCGCGGCGATACGCGGGCGGCCGGGGGAGGACGTCGCGGGGGTTTTTCGGCCGTCGGCCCGACGCGGGCGCGCCGGCCCGCCGCCGTGATGCCCGGCCAGTTCCTCGGCCTTCAGCACCGGAGGGGAGTCTTCGTTTGGCATGGGGGCATCCTGCGGACCCGGTTCGGTACCGGGCATCGGTCAAAAGCAGGGTTCGCACCGTCTCGGCCGTACTTTTGGCCGGTCCCGCAGCTCGGCTCTCAGGCGGGGTTCCGTTGCCCGGGGCCCGGTCACATCCACCAGGTCGCGTCGGTGATGGTGTCGAAGCCGAGGGAGTCGTAGAGCGGCTTGCCGGCCTTGGCCGCGGTCAGGGTGGCGGGGAGGTCCCCCAGGTGTGCCAGGACCGCGTGCATGAGCGCCCGTCCGACTCCGTGGGAGCGGTGTTCGGGCAGGGTGGTCACCCAGTAGGTCCCGCCGACCGTACCGTCGACGACGGTCATGCAGGCCCCGGCGGGCACCCCGTCCCGCGCGGCGAGGAACAGATCGACTCCAGGGTGGCCCAGCAGGTCCTTGGAGAAGGCGTCACCCGGGCGGTAGGGCTGGAAGTTGGTCAGCGGGAATCCGTGGACCACGATGCCTTCCGCGGTCCGCAGCTGTTCCACCGTCTCCACGTGGGTGACCTCCACGGCCGGTGGCGCGGGGAGTGGACCGGGGTGGCGGATCATGACGGGAAGCTGTCCCGAGGGCAGGCCCAGAGCGCTCATGTCGACCGAGCCGAACGGATCCTCGACGACGACCCCGTCGGAAAGCCGGCGCCGGGCCAGGTCCGTCAGTTCGGCGAGATCGTCCGGACCGGGGTCCGGGGAGAGCAGCAGGATCCGCAGCCCGCCGCGCTCGCGTCCGTCCGAGCAGAGGAAGCCGGGGCGGCGGATCAGCTCGCTTCCCCGGGTCTGGGCGAGAGCCGTCCAGAAGGCGGCGGAGTTCTGGACGGCCAGCTGGAGAGAGGCCATACGTTCGGCGGGAACGGCGTGTGTCGGGGAAGTGCTCATGGCATAGACCCTACGAGGCGAAAGGATCTTTGCTTGGTCTCTCCCCCCCGGCGGGTGGATCGGGCCACTTGCGAAGGAAACCGGGAAGGGCGCGACCTTCCACCGGCCCGGCGGTCGTCGAAGGTCGTCCTTTGGCCCCTTCGGAGCCGGACGGAGCCGCCGGGCCCCGGCGGCGATCGGTTCGAGGTGTTCACCGGGACCGAACGGTCTTTTCAGGGGCGGGTCGGGGGCGATCGTTCGAGGTGTTCGCCGCGGGTGGGCGGTCTTTTCAGGGGCGGGTCTGGGAGAGCCAGCCGAAGCCGCCGAGGCCGCCGGGGGCGATCAGCTCCGCCTCCTCGGAGGCCCGCGCGAGGGCGTGCAGGTAGCCGCGCGGGTCGATCCTGGCCTGCTCGACCGGCGGGCGGTTCCCGGTGACGCCGAGGGCGCGCAGCGCCTCCCGCTGCGTGGTCAGCGCCGTCGTGACGGCCCCGGCGCTCTCGCCGGCGGCCGCGCAGGCGTCGAGCGCCACGTGGGCGGTGATGTCGCACGAGCCGTCGGGCACCGGCGCGACCATCGCCCCGTCGCGGTATCCGGCCAGCGTGCCGTACGGCGGCCGGTCGGCCAGGGAGTGGGCGTAGTCGATCGCGATCGCCCGGCCGCGTGCCAACCGTACGATCACCGACGCCCAGGCCCGGTCGCGTGGCCTGCCGATCTCGGCCCGCTCACCGGTGGCGCGCATCGGCCACCAGCGGGCCAGCCACGCGAGATCCGCCTCGGCCGGTCTGCCGCCGAGCCGCTCCTCACCGTCGGTGACGTTGACCAGGACCAGCCGGGGTCCGTCGGCGGTCTGCTCCACGATGTCGACGGGAACGTTGTCCAGCCACTCGTTGGCGATCACCAGGCCGCAGATCCCGTCCGGCGCGGCCCTTACCCAGACGATCTCCTCGGGCAGCGCCGGCGGCCTGGCCGCCAGGTCCACCGCGGTCACTCGGAGCCTCGACCGCAGCGCGGGCGGTGCGGCGGCGAGCACCCCGGCCGCCAGCAAGCCCTCACCGGCGCCGATGTCGACCAGGTCGAGCACCTCGGGGCCGCCGAGCACCTCGTCAACCGAGGTCAACTCGTGCAGCACGGCCTCGGCGAAGACGGGGGAGGCGCCGACCGAGGTCCGGAAGTGACTGGAGGGTCGTTCGCGGAGGTAGAAACCGCTCTCGCCGTAGAGCGCGTGCTCCATCGCGGCGCGCCAGGTGAGCCACACACTCTCAGACGCTACCCGCCGAGGCGGAGGAACGAGATCAACTCGCGCTGACGCTTCGGCTGAGTACATGACTGCATTCTGTCACCGGCTCGCATGATCTTTGTTGATGCCAGGTCGGCGCGTCGCCACCTGGATCGCCGTGTGGGCCGGGTTTTCCGGCTCTGCGCGGACCCCGTACGGTCTGTGTCGCCCGGTTCGGGGATCTCGGCGGGGTTGACGCGCTGTCACCTGGATCGCCGGGTGAGCCGACTCTCCGGCCCTCTGGCGGGTCTCATACGCTCTCAGGGGCCCGGTTCCGGGCTCCCGGGGTGGAACAGGGCCGTCGCGCCGGAACCCGCGTCTTGACGCGGTTGCGGCGGCGCGGCCCGTTACGCTGGTCAATCAGGCACGAAGCCCCACATGGTCGAAGGACGTGACGTCATGGACGCAGTCGATCGCCCGGCACGGCTGGCCGTCGGAGTGGTTGGAGCGGGCAGGGTCGGTTCGGCGCTCGGCGCGGCGCTCGTCAGGGCGGGACACCGGATCGTCGCGACGAGCGGTGTCTCCGACGCCTCCAGGGAGCGTGCGGTCGAGCGCCTCGGGCTCGTCCCCGTACGGCCCGAGGACGTGGTGGCCGGAGCGGACCTCGTCTTGCTGACGGTCCCCGACGACGTGCTGCCCGAGCTGGTCTCCGGCCTGGTGGAGACCGGTGCGAACCTGCGGGGCAAGCTGGTGGCGCACACCAGCGGCGCGTACGGCCTGGCCGTGCTCAATCCGGCGATCAAGGCCGGAGCGCTGCCGCTGGCGCTGCATCCCGTGATGACCTTCACGGGCCGTGACGACGACCTGCGCCGCCTCACCGGCATCTCCTACGGGGTGACCGCGCCCGAAGGGCTCCGCCCGGTGGCCGAGGCCCTCGTCATCGAGATGGAGGGCGAGCCGGTCTGGATCGCCGACAAGGACAGGCCGCTCTACCACGCGGCCCTCGCGGGAGCGGCCAACCACATGGTGACGCTCATCGCGGAGTCCTCCGAGCTGCTGGAGAAGATCGGCGTGGAGCAGCCGGGACGGATGCTCGGCCCGCTGCTCGGCGCGGCGCTGGAGAACGTGCTGAGGCTCGGCATCTCGGGGCTGACCGGCCCGGTGGTGCGCGGTGACGCGGGTACCGTCCGCAGGCACGTGGACGCGCTGATCCTCGCGGCACCGGAGGCCGCGGACGCCTACGTGGCGCTCGCCAGGCTCACGGCCGACCGGGCGCTGGCGGCCGGGTTGCTCAAGCCCGAGGCCGCCGAACGCCTTCTGGACGCGCTGGGGGGCAACGTATGGACCTGAGACCTCCCTCGGCCACCGGCCTGACGGAGGAAACCGATCCGATGACTCCCCGCTCCCCGAGGGGAGCGGCGGCCAGGCCCTGACCGTTTCGAACACCGGAACCGTGACAGGGAAACGATTCACCTGCCGGGTGAACCCGGCGGTCCCCTCGCCGAACATGGCGGAGGGGATCGGCCTGACGAGGGTGCCGGTCCGGCGAGGGGCCGGTCGACGCCGTGGGTCTCCCCGGCCGCCGGCCTGAGGAGGGGATCGGTCTGCCGGGGGGAGCCGGTCGGTGCTGTTCTCTCCCTCCGTACGCTTGAGGTCGGGGGTCTCCACTCTCCAGGAATTTCGATGAACGTCACCCCTCTCCGGCCGGTCGGCCGGAGCACCCCCGGGAGGTTCCATTGATCGTGGCGGACGACCGCGCAGGGCTGCTCAAGGCCCGGGAGGCCCTGGGGATCGGCGTGGGTGCCTCCGGGGGCGGGAGCGCGCTGGCGCTCGTGCCGACCATGGGCGCGCTGCACGAGGGACACCGCTCGCTCATCCGGCTGGCCCGGCAGAGGGCGGCCCACGTGGCGGTGAGCATCTTCGTGAACCCGCTCCAGTTCGGCCCAAACGAGGATTTTTCCCGTTATCCCCGTACTTTTGATGCCGACCTGGAGGTCTGCGAGGCCGAGGGGGTGGACGTGGTGTTCGCCCCGTCGGTCGAGGACATGTACCTGCCGGACAGGCAGGTCGGCGTCTCCGCGGGGGAGATGGGCTCGATCGTCGAGGGAGAGTTCCGGCCGGGGCACCTCGACGGCATGCTGACCGTGGTGCTGAAGCTGTTCAACCTGGTCCAGCCGGACGTGGCGGTGTTCGGGCAGAAGGACGCCCAGCAGCTCGCGATGATCCGCCGGATGGTCGCCGATTTGAATCTGCCGGTCTCCGTCGTCGGGGCGCCCACGGTCCGCGAGCCGGACGGGCTGGCGCTGTCCAGCCGCAACCGCTACCTGTCGCCGGAGGACCGGGTGGCCGGTCTGGCCCTGTCCCGCGCTCTGAACGCGGGGGCCGGGCAGCGCACGCCGGCGGAGATCCGCCGGACCGCGCTCGCCGTTCTGGCGGCCGAGCCGTCGCTGGCCGTCGACTACCTGGTCCTGGTCGACCCCGCGACCTTCGCCGAGGTCGGCGACGACCACACGGGCGAGGCGATCCTCGCGGTGGCCGCGCGGGTGGGGTCCACCCGGCTGATCGACAACGTCACGCTCACCCTTCGCTGAGTTCCGGAGGCTCTCCCGCGGCGCGGTGGCGCCCGGTTCCTCGCGCGGGGGTTCGCCGTGCGCCCGGCAGGCGGGTGCACCGCTCACCCGCGTGCGAATCTCCCGTCGGTGGGTTCCCGTTCCGGCCGCCCACGGCCCAGAGGCACTGTGGTTCCGGGAGTGAGTGAAATGTCCTACCCCGGGGAACAGCCGTGCCGGGGATGGCGTTATCGTCACGCTGACGAAATGAACGGCCTCTATGACTCCGCGAGGAGGCGGCAATGAGCATCCCGGCCATACCCCAGAGGTTGACCGCTCCCGCTCCGGGATGGACGGTCCAGGCGGACGTGGTCGTGGTGGGCTCCGGCATCGCGGGTCTCACCCTGGCACTGCGGTACGCCGAGCTGGACTCCGAGGCGAAGGTCCTGGTCGTCACCAAGGACGTCCTGTCGTCCGGGTCCACCCGCTGGGCCCAGGGCGGCATCGCCGCAGTGCTCGATCCGCGGGACACCCCCGCCGAGCATCTGTCCGACACGCTCCTCGCGGGGGTGGGCCTCTGCGACGAGGAGGCCGTCCGGGTCCTGGTGACCGAGGGGCCCGACGCGCTGCGCGGCCTGATCGCGATGGGCGCCAGGTTCGACACCGACGAGGCCGGGGAGCTCCAGCTCACCAGGGAGGGTGGCCACCGGCGCGATCGCATCGTGCACGCGGGCGGCGACGCCACCGGGGCCGAGGTGCAGAGGGCACTCGTGGCGGCGGTCCGGGAGTCGGGGATCGAGGTGATCGAGCACGCCCTCGTACTCGACCTCCTCAAGGACGCCGAGGGGCGCGCCGCCGGGGTGACCCTGCACGTCATGGGCGTGGGCGAGCGCGACGGGGTGGGCGCGGTCACGGCCAGGGCCGTGGTGCTGGCCACCGGCGGCATGGGCCAGGTCTACGCCGCCACCACCAACCCCGTCGTCTCCACCGGAGACGGGGTGGCGCTCGCGCTGCGGGCGGGGGCCGCCGTCAGGGACCTGGAGTTCGTCCAGTTCCACCCGACGGTGTTCTGGCTCGGCGAGGACGCGAGCGGCCAGCAGCCGCTGATCTCCGAGGCGGTCAGGGGCGAGGGCGCGGTACTGGTCGACGCGGACGGCACCCGGTTCATGCGGGACGTCCACGAGCTGGCCGACCTTGCCCCCCGTGACGTCGTGGCCAAGGCGATCATGCGGCGGATCCGCGCCACCGGCGCCGACCACGTGTATCTCGACGCCCGCCACTTCGGCGAGGAGAAGTGGCGCACCCGCTTCCCGACGATCCACGCGGTCTGCCTGGAGCACGGCGTCGATCCGGTCACCCAGCTCATCCCCGTCGCCCCCGCCGCCCACTACGCCAGCGGCGGCGTCCGCACCGACCTGCGCGGCCGTACCAGCGTGCCCGGTCTGTACGCCTGCGGCGAGGTCGCGTGCACCGGCGTGCACGGCGCCAACCGGCTGGCCTCCAACTCCCTGCTCGAGGGCCTGGTCTTCGCCGGGCGCATCGCCGCCGACATCCACGCCGATGTCCGCGAAGGGCGGACGGTAGCCGGCGAACCGGTGCCCGACGACCGCCCCACCGGCCTGATCGATCCCAGGGCCCGGGGCAGGATTCAGGGGCACATGAGCCGGGGGGCGAGCGTGCTGCGCAGCCGGGAGTCGCTGGGAGAGGCCGCGAGGACCCTGCTGAACCTCAGGTGGACCCCGGTGGCGGTCGAGCCGTGTACCGAGTCGTGGGAGACCACCAACCTGCTGACGGTCGCCTCCGCGCTCGTGGCGGCCGCCCGCGCCCGCCAGGAGACCAGGGGGTCGCACTGGCGCGAGGACTTTTCCGAGAGAGACGACGCCTTGTGGCTGGGCCACCTCGATGTGACCCTGACAGCGGAGGGACCGACCATGACATACGTACCGCACGGGCGGCGAGCGACCGTGCTGCCGCCGCAGGTGGAGAACGATCTCACCGAGGCGGGTCTTGACCCGGTCGGGGTGGTCGCGGTCCTTGAGGCCGCGGCGGCCGAGGACGTGGCGGGGGGTGACGTCACCAGCATCGCCACCATCCCGGCGGACCGACGCGACACCGCCGACGTGGTCGCCCGCGCGGACGGCGTGGTCGCGGGGCTGGCCGTGGCCGAGGGCGCGTTCTCCTACCTCAGCGGAGGCCGTCTGACGGCCGAGCGCAGGGTCAAGGACGGCGAGCGCGTCGCCGGGGGCGACGTGCTGATGACCGTCACCGGTCCCACCAGGGATCTGCTGACCGCCGAGCGCACCGCGCTCAACCTGCTCACCCACCTGTCCGGTATCGCGACCCTGACCGGTAGGTGGGTCCAGGCCGTCGAGGGGACCGGCGCCCGGATCAGGGACAGCCGCAAGACGCTGCCGGGACTGCGCGCCCTGGAGAAGTACGCGGTCCGGTGCGGCGGTGGTATCAATCACCGCATGTCACTTTCGGACGCCGCGCTGATCAAGGACAATCACGTGGTGGCCTCCGGTGGGGTCGCCGAGGCGTTCCGGGCGGTCCGTGACGCCTACCCCGGCCTGCCGATCGAGGTCGAGGTCGACAGGATCGACCAGATCGAGCCGGTGCTGGCTGAGGGAGCGGAGGAGATCCTGTTGGACAATTTCACGGTCGAGGAGCTGGTACGGGCCGTACGGCTGGTGGACGGCAGGGCGCGGCTGGAGTCCAGCGGAGGGCTGACCCTCCAACTCGCTCGTGATGTGGCCGAAACAGGTGTTGACTACCTTGCCGTGGGCGCGCTCACGCACTCGGCGCCGGCGCTGGACATCGCCTTGGACCTTCGGGGGAACTGATGCTGCTTGCCATTGACGTCGGCAACACTCACACCGTTCTCGGCCTCTTCGAGGGCGAGGACGTCATCGAGCACTGGCGGATCGCCACGGACGCCCGGCGTACGGCGGACGAGATCGCCGTCGTGCTCCAGGGGTTGCTCGGGCAGTCGCCGCTGCTCAAGGGCACAGACGTCAACGGCATCGTGATCTGCTCCACCGTCCCGTCGGTGCTCAACGAGATGCGCGAGATGTGCCGCCGCTACTACGGCGACGTGACGGCGGTGATCGTCGAGCCGGGCGTCCGCACCGGGGTGCCGGTCCGGATGGACAACCCGAAGGAGGTCGGCAGCGACCGCATCGTCAACGCGCTGGCGGCCATCCAGCTGTACGGCGGGCCGTGCGTCATCGTCGACTTCGGGACCGCGACCTCCTTCGACGCCGTCTCCGCCAAGGGGGAGTACGTCGGCGCGGTGACCGCCCCCGGCATCCAGATCTCGGTGGACGCGCTCGCCGCGGCGGGAGCGCAGCTGCACAAGGTGGAGCTGGTCCGCCCCCGCTCCGTGATCGCCAAGAACACCGTCGAGGCGCTTCAGGCCGGCATCATCTACGGCTTCGCCGGTCAGGTGGACGGGATCGTCGAGCGGATGGCGGCCGAGCTCGCCACCGACCCCGACGATGTCACGGTGGTCGCCACCGGCAGCGCGGCGCCGCTGGTGGCCGGTGAGGCGCGCACGATCGACATGCACGAACCCTGGCTCACGCTGATCGGGCTGCGCCTGATCTACCACCGCAACGCCACCTGAGAGCGTTGTGACACCGGTGCCGTGACACCCGCGGGAGCGTCGTGACACCGCTCTGAGCGCGGTGCGCGGCCGGCGCGCCGCCGGTGTTCCCGGAGAGCACCGCGGCGCCCTGGAGCCCTCTCCGGCCTCCGGCGGTCGGCGACCTCACGAGGTTCGCCACATCGGTACCCTTTGGAACTGTGACCGATGAAGTGACCAACCTCGCCGAGGATCTGCCCGAGCAGATGCGCGTGCGCCGGGAGAAGCTCGACCGCCTCCGCTCCGAGGGCGTCGACCCCTACCCGGTGAACTTCCCGCGCACCGCGACCAACGCCGAGATCCGCCAGAAATACGCCGGTCTCTCCGCTGACACCGCGACGGGCGACAAGGTGGGTGTCACCGGCCGCGTGATGCTGTCCAGGACCGGTGGCAAACTCTGCTTCGCCACCATCCGCGACGGCTCCGGCGATCTCCAGGTCATGATCTCCCTGGACAAGGTGGGCGAGGAGGCACTGGCCTCGTGGAAGCGCGACGTCGACCTCGGCGACCACGTGGGCATCGAGGGTGAGGTCATCACCTCCCGCAGGGGGGAGCTGTCCATCCTCGCCGACCGCTGGGCGATCACTTCGAAGTGCCTGCGCCCGCTGCCGGAGAAGCACGCCGGGCTCACCGACCCCGAGGCGCGGGTCCGCCAGCGCTACGTCGACCTCATCGTCAACGACGAGGCCAGGAAGCTGGCCTACACCCGTAGCGCCGTGGTGCGGTCCATCCGTGACTTCTGGCACCAGGAGGGCTACCTGGAGGTCGAGACGCCGATGCTCCAGCCGATCCACGGCGGAGCCACGGCCCGGCCTTTCAAGACCCACATCAACGCCTACGACATGGAGCTCTACCTTCGCATCGCGATCGAGCTCTACCTCAAGCGGCTCGTGGTCGGCGGTATCGAGAAGGTCTTCGAGATCAACCGCAACTTCCGCAACGAGGGCGCGGACTCCACGCACAACCCCGAGTTCACGATGCTTGAGGCCTACGGCACGTATCTCGACTACAACGACATGGCCGACCTGACCCAGCGAATGATCCAGCAGGCGGTCGTGGCGGCCCTCGGCCACTCCGTGGTCGTCCACCAGGGGCAGGAGATCGACCTCGGCCTGGCGAAGTGGCCGCGGATCACTCTCTACGGGTCGGTCTCGGAGGCACTGGGCGAGGAGATCACCACCGCGACGCCCCTGGAGTACGTACGCAAGCTCGCGGACGCCCGGGAGATCCACTGGGATGCCAAGTGGGGCCAGGGCAAGCTCGTCCAGGAGATCTTCGAGGCGCTCGTCGAGCACACGCTCATCCAGCCCACGTTCGTCATGGACTATCCGGTGGAGACCTCCCCGCTGACCCGCCAGCACCGTGACAACCCGCTCCTCACCGAGAAGTGGGACCTGATCGGGTTCGGCACCGAGCTCGGCACCGCCTACTCGGAGCTGGTCGACCCGGTCGAGCAGCGCCGCCGCCTCACCGAGCAGTCCCTGCTCGCCGCGGGCGGGGACGCCGAGGCCATGCAGCTTGACGAGGACTTCCTCACCGCACTGGAATATGCGATGCCGCCCACCGGTGGCCTGGGGCTCGGCATCGACCGCCTCATCATGGCCTTCACCGGTAAGAACATCCGCGAGACCATCCTGTTCCCGCTGGTCAAGCCGACCGGCTGAGTCTGCGGGCAGCGCCGCCGGACCGCGCGGGACGAGGTCCCGCG
>NZ_JBEXGU010000232.1:0-11211 GCF_040607515.1 Streptosporangium sp. NPDC005286
GGCCGGTCGGCGCCCCTTCAGCGCCCGCTCAGGCGGCGGACGGCGAGGGAGGCCACCCGGACGGCGGCCGAGGGGGAGAGGCGGGTACCGCGCCAGGCGAGGCGGCCGGTGGCGGGCGCCACGATGAGGGCGCGGTTGCGGGCCATGCCCCTGATGATGTCGGCGGCCAGCGCGTCGACGGAGTAGAGACGGCCCATGGTCTTGCTCGCCGACTCGCGGGCGCCGGCGCCGGTCGGGGTCTGCGGCAGGCCGGGATTGGCGTTGTCGAGCAGCGGGGTGTCGGTGAACCCGGGGCAGACCACGCTCACCCGGACACCGTGGGCGGCGGCCTCGGCGCGCAGGGCGAGCGAGAGCCCGACCACCGCGTGCTTGGTCGCCGTGTAGGGCGCCATCAGCGGCGCGGGGACCAGTCCGGCCAGGGACGCGGTGTTCACGATGTGCCCGAAGCCCTGCCGCTTCATGATCGGGTAGGCCGCGTGGACGCCGTGGACGACGCCGCGCAGGTTCACGTCGATCGTCCGGTTCCAGTGGTCGAGGGTGAGCTCGTCGACGGTGCCGCCGACCGCGATTCCGGCGTTGTTGAAGACGACGTCGAGCCGTCCCCGCTCGGCCGCCACCCGCTCGACGAGGTCGGCCACGGCCCGCGCGTCGGAGACGTCGAGCGTCGCGGCCGAGCCGCCGAGCTCCTTGGCGGCACGCTCGGCCCCGGCGCCGTCCAGGTCGGCGATGACGACGTGCGCGCCGCGCCCGGCGAACTCGCGGGAGACGGCCAGGCCGATGCCGGAGGCGCCCCCCGTCACGATCGCCGTTCTCATCCGCCCGCCTTCCCGGTCCGTGTCGTGCCGGGCGCCGGGGGCGCCCAGATGCCCATCGCCTTCCACACCCGGCGCTGGACGGGGTTCATCAGGCCCAGCTCGGCGCAGAGCTCGCGGGTCTTGCCGATCGAGTCGCGGATCTCCGCGGCCATCTCGGGGTTGCCGGTGTAGACCTCCCTGACGACGTCCTCGGGGATGCCGAACGTCCTGATCATCGAGCCTGGCGGTGAGAGCATGATCCGGGCCATGATGCCCAGGATGACAGGGGAGACGAGGCCCAGTGTGAAGCGCCGGTAGCGGGGCATCCGGGGCACCCGGCGGCGCAGGTAGTGGCGGGCGAAGGAGATGTGCCTGGCCTCCTCGGCGATGTGAATCCGTATGATCGTCTCCTCCAGCGGATGCCGGGCCCTGCCCGTTTTGATCATCTTGCGCTGCACGTGGTCGATCGGGTCCTCGCCGCCGAGGACGAAGACGAAGAAGAGCTCGGTGGAGATCAGCGGGATCCACGGGGTGATCTGCGCGAGCAGGCTCAGCGGCCCCGGCATTCCCCTTATCGGAAGTTTCGTGCGGTTCACGAACTCTTGGAACATCATCCCGTGATGTCCCTCTTCGATGGTCTCGTGGTAGACGTAGCGGAACTCGGGGGAGCCGTTCGGCAGCCGGTATGCGTAGTTCAGCAGTCCGCGCTTGAGCAGGTTCTCGAACTGCAGGCCGATCTTCATGGCGGTCGCCACCCGCCACAGCCCGATCCTGGCGCGGATCTCGGGAGGCTGTGCCCGGTACCAGGCGTGGCCGCCCAGCCTGTCGACCTCGGGCAGTTCCCAGCGCGGGTCGTCGGCGAAGACGAGGAACTCCTTCTCGTCCCAGGGGATGTCGACGTACGGCTCCCAGTGCTTGTCGACGGACGCCTTCGAGAGGCGCTCTATGACCGCCTCGTACGCGCGTCTCTCGGTGACCTGCTGGTCGCCCTCTCTGTCCGCGGCGGTCTCTGGGGCTGGTGTCATCGCTGCCCTCCCATCGGATGTCTGCGCTAATTGTACGAAGCATCCAATAAGACGGAAAGCCCTGCGGAGGTATGAGGTCCCTCGCGCCGGTGTGACGTCCTTCACTCAGCGTTGTATTAAGGCCACTCCTGCTCCGGTCGGTGACCTGTCCGTCGCTGCAGGTGATGTAACCCTTCGACTATGGCAGTGGTTGCAGCCCCCCGGCCCCTCCTGGGAATCGCGCTCCTGACCTTCGTCAGCGCCGCCTGGGGGTCGGCTTTCCCGCTGATGAAGGACCTCATCGTCCGCATGCCCGTGGCGGACCTTCTCGCCGAGCGGTACGGCATCGCCACGGTCGTGCTGGTCGCGCTCCGCCCGAGTAGCCTGCGAGGGCTCTCCGAGAGCACCTGGCTGATCGGCATCCTGCTCGGCCTGCTGTTCGGCGTCGGCCAGACGGTCCAGGCGGTCTCGCTGCACGACCTGCCCTCGTCGGTCTCGGGGTTCACGGTCGGCTCGTACGTGGTGATCACCCCGGTCCTCGGGCTGGTCCTGCTCGGTGCCAGGACCTCGGCCAGGATCTGGGCCGCGGTGGCGCTGGCGACCGTCGCGATGACCGTGTTCACCCTGCTGAAGGGCGTGGAGGGCGACATCTCCCCGCCCGCGCTGGTCGCCACCCTGGTGTCGGCCGTCCTGTACGCGGCCCACACGCTGGTGCTCGGCAACTCCGCCGAGGCGCGGCGACACGCCTACGCGGTCACGGTCATCCAACTCGGCGCCATCGCCGTCATGACGGGCGTCCTCGCCCTGCCGGGCGGCCTGACCCTGCCCGCCACGCCGGTCGACTGGGTGATCCTCGGCCACCTGTCGATCGTGGCCTGCGCCCTGGGTTTCCTGGCCCGCTCGTGGGGCCAGGTCCACGTGCCGCCGGTGTCCGCCACGGTGATCCTGTCGACACAGCCGCTCTGGGTGACCGTCCTGGCCGTCGCGCTGTACGGGGAGTCGCTCACCCTGAGCGTCTTCATCGGCGGAGGGCTGATCGCCCTCGCCATGCTCCTGGTCGTGCTGCCCAGGGGGCTGTTCAGCTCAGTTCGGCGGGGGAGAGGCCCAGTTCCGCCGCGGCGGCCGTCTGGATGAACTCGGTCATGCGCGCCCGGGAGAGCAGCCGCCTGTGCACCGTCACCTGGGTGGCCAGGCCGTCGATGAGAGACATGATCCGCCAGGTCGAGCCCTCGGGGTCCGCGCAGACGAAGGTTCCCGCCTCGACGCCGTCGTCGATGATCGCGTGAAGCGCCTCCTTCCACCGCGTGTCGATCCTGCGGGACGTCTCCTCAAGCTCGGAGTTGCGCATCGACTCGGCCCAGGCGTCGATCCACAGGGCCCACGACTTGGTCTTTCCGCCGGGGGGATAGAACCTGAGCAGGGCCCGCAGCCGGTCGAGGGGTGAGCCGCCCGACTCCTCCACCCTGGCGAGCGCGTCCAGATGGAGTTGGGCCGCGTAGGAGAATGCCTGGGCGAACAGCTTCTCCTTGGTCTCGAAATGGTAGAAGAGCAGCGCCTGGCTGACGCCGGCCGCCTGCGCGATGTCCGCGGTTCGGGTGTGACCGAACCCCTGGGCCGCGATGACATCGCAGGCGGTTCGGAGCAGATCTTCACGACGTAATCGCCCAAATCCCCTTGCCACAAGGGAACACTAGCGGGTCAGGGGGCGCCGTCCTGGTCGGGGTGCAGGGGGATCCGCAGGACGAACCGCGCGCCCCGGACGCTGTCCTCCAGCCTCAGGATGCCGCCGTGGGTGCGGGCGATCTCCCTGGCGATGGGGAGTCCCAGTCCGGTGCCTCCCTCGTCCTTGTTGCGGGAGGCGTCCAGCCGGGCGAACCGCTGGAAGACCAGCTCCCGCTGCTCGGGCGCGATCCCGGCGCCGTCGTCGAGCACCTCCACGACGGCCGTTCCGTCGTCCCTGGTCACGCTCACCGAGACCTTGGAGTCGGCGTGCCGTTCGGCGTTGTCCAGCAGGTTCGTCAGCAGCCGGGCCATCCGGAGCCGGTCGCCGGTGATCGCCACCCCCGGCTGCAGTTCCCTGTCGATCCGGACGTTGCGCCGGTGCCTGTCCAGCTCATCGCAGACAAGCACGCCCAGATCGATCCGCTCGTAATGGGCGGGCACCCCGGAGTCGAGCTTGGCCAGTGTCAGCAGGTCCGAGACGATCGCCTGAAGCCGGTCCAGGCTGGCGAGCATCGCGTGGGCCTTCGCCGTCCAGTCGACGTCGTCGGGGTAGCGCAACGCCTCCTCCACCTGGGCGCGCATGGCGGTGAGCGGGCTGCGCAGGTCGTGCGAGGCGTCGGAGGCGAACCTGCGCTGCTGCTCGGCCGAGGCCTCCAGCCGGTTCAGCGTCTGGTTGATCGTCTCGGCCAGTTGCCTGATCTTGTTCCGCGCGGCCGGCACCGGCACCCGGCGGCCGATGTCGGTCGCGGTGATCTCCTCCAGCTCGCGTCTGATCGCCTTGACCTGCACGAGCGCCGTCTTCACGGCCCTGAGTGTCACGATCGTGAAGGCGGCGCCGCCTATCACGATGGTCGTCGTGACGGCGGTGAGCGTCAGTCGACGCCGTACCGACCGCGCGTTCCCCGCGAACACTTCACTCCTCGGCGCTGAATAGAGCCACTAGACGGATTAATTGCCGTTTCCTGGTGATTGATGGCCAAGAAGGGGCAAATATCCTTTCACCTTCCCCTGTAGAGCATTGCTCTGTACGGCTGATCGGGTGCTGGCTAGAGTAAGTGAGCACTGATTGGAGCGGACATGAATCTTCAGGAGTACCGGCGGCGTGCCAGGACCTGGCTGGAGGCCAACGCTGGAGACGTCGAGGCCGAGGCCACCCCGGACGCGGGTGGGGTCGCCGCCGCGAAGGCCTTCATGGCGCGCATGTACGACGCGGGCTATTCGGGGATCACCTGGCCGAGCGAGTGGGGTGGCCAGGGGCTGACCCAGGCGGAGGAGCGGGCCTTCGCCGAGGAGGCCGCGGGCTTCACGCTGCCGACCTACGTCTTCTCCATAGGACTCGGGATGTGCGGGCCGACCCTCGTCGACCTCGGCACCCCCGAGCAGAAGGCCAGGCACCTGCGTCCGCTGCTGCGTGGCGAGGAGATCTGGTGCCAGCTCTTCTCCGAGCCCGGCGCCGGCAGCGACGTCGCCGCCCTGCAGACCCGGGCCACCCCGGCCGAGGACGGCTGGACGGTCACCGGGCAGAAGGTCTGGACCTCGGTCGCCCAGCACGCCTCCTACGGGCTGCTGCTCACCCGCACCGACGTGGACGCGCCCAAGCACAAGGGCCTGTCGATGTTCATCGTGGACATGCGCGCCCCCGGCGTCACGGTCCGCCCGCTGCGGGACATGACAGGCCGCGCCCACTTCAACGAGATCTTCTTCGACGACGTGCACATCCCCGCGGAGAATCTGGTCGGCCAGGTCAACGACGGGTGGAGCTGCGCGGTCACCACACTCCTGCACGAGCGCCTGTCCATCTCCAGCGGCGTCGGCATGGGCGGCCGCAAGGACAACCCGGTCGCCTTCGAGGTGCTGCGCCACACCGCCGACACCGCCGACCCGGTGGTCAGGGACCAGCTCGTCGAGCTGCACATCCGCTCCCGCGCGCTCGCCCTGTTCAACGAGCGCCTCTCCCAGGAGACCAAGGCCGGCGTCTTCCCCGGGGCCAGGGGCAGCGCGGCCAAGCTGCTGCTGGCCGAGCTGACCATGTTCCAGGCCGACCTCGCCACCTCGCTGGCCGGACCGGGGGCCGTCGCCTACGAGGAGGGTGGCGGGCGGCTGGCCGAGGCCGTCTCACTCGCTCCCGCCATGGCCCTCGGCGGCGGCACCAACGAGATCATGCGCAACATCATCGGCGACCGGGTGCTCAACCTGCCGCCCGAGCCGCGGGTGGACAAGAACGTGCCGTTCAAGGACCTCAAGGTGAACGGGTGACCTCCGGGCTCGCGCAGAAAGGCGGAAACACATGAAGCTCGTGCTCACCGAGGAGCAGCGGGAACTGCGCGGCGCGGTCCGTGCCTTCCTCGCCTCCGCCTCGCCGCTGCCCGAGGTCCGGCGGGCCGTCGAATCCGAGACCGGCCACGACCCCGAGGTCTACCGCAGGCTCAACGGCGAGCTCGGGCTCGCCGGCCTCGTCGTCGGAGAGGAGCACGGCGGCGCGGGGGCCGGGTACGCCGAGCTCGCGGTGGTCCTGGAGGAGACCGGCGCGGCGCTGCTGCCGGGACCCTTCCTGGCCACCACCCTCGCCGCGATCCTGCTGACCGAGGTGGGCGACAAGGAGCTGCTGCCCGGCATCGCCGCGGGGACCACGCTCGCGACCGTCGCCCTCGACGGCGGCCGCGCGCTCAACGGTGCCGAGGCCGACGTGGTCCTGGCGATCGAGGGGCCGCGGGTCCTGGCGGTCAGAGGCGGTGACCGCACCCCGCTGACCACCCTGGACATCACCCGCAGGCAGGCGAAGGTGGATCTGGGCGCGGGCGAGGAGATCGCCTCGTCGACGGAGGGCGTGGCGAGGGCCAGGGACCTGTTCGCGGTCGCGGTGGCCGCCGAGCAGCTCGGCGTGCTGCGCGCCTCGCTGGACGCCATCGTCGGCTACGCCAAGCTCCGGGTGACCTTCGGCCGCCTCATCGGCTCCTACCAGGGCGTCAAGCACCGGCTCGCCGACATGCACTGCAAGCTGGAGCAGGCCGAGTCGATAGTCCGCTACGCGGCCTGGGCCGCGGACGAGGCGCCCGGCGAGCTCTCCTCGGCGGCCGCGCTCGCCCAGGCCTACGTCGGCAGGGCCTGCTTCGAGGTGGCCCGGGACAACCTCCTGCTGCACGGCGGCATCGGTTTCACCTGGGAGCACGACGCGCATCTCTACTACAAGCGCGCCAAGGCCGACGAGGTGCTGCTGGGTGCGCCCCGCACGCACCGTACCCGCCTCGCCGAACTGCTGGAGCTCTAAAGGAGGAACGTCCATGGCCGACATCAGCGGGCTACCCACCTTCTACCGGATCGCCGAGGCCGATCCCGGCCGCCGCGCGCTGATCCACCCCGACGGTGCCGTGACGACCTACGGAGAGTTGCTGGCCACGGCCAACCAGGTCTCACACGGCCTGCGGGCCCGCGGGCTCGGCCGAGGCGACGTGGTCGCCGGAGTGCTGCCCAACGGCATCGACGCGGTGGTCATGCTGATGGCCACCGGGCAGGTGGGGCTGTACTACGTACCGGTCAACTGGCACCTCACGGCCGCCGAGATCGACTACATCCTGGCCGACTGCGACGCCCGGGTCGTGGTCGCCGACCCGTCGTACTCCGTCGAGAAGGCCGTCGGCGTGGCCGAGCTGGCCGAGGGACAGCCCACGACCGCCCCTGACGACCGCTCGGGCGGCGGCGTCATGTGGTACACCTCGGGCACCACCGGGTTCCCCAAGGGCGTGCAGCGCCCGCTCTCCAGCCACGAGCCGGAGGTGATCGTCCCGCTCTACGCCTGGTTCCTGGGCGAGGTCTGCGACCTGCGGGCCGGCGACGAGATCCACCTGGTGACCTCGCCGATGTACCACTCCGCGCCGTGCGCGCACACCATGTTCGCCCTCCACCTCGGGCACACCCTGGTGATCGCGCCCAGGTTCGAACCGGAGGCCATCCTGGAGCTGGTCGACAGGTACCGGGTCGGCAACGCGCTGATGGTGCCGACCATGTTCCACCGGATGCTGCAGCTTCCGGCGGAGGTCAGGGCGCGCTACGACGTGTCGTCGCTGCGGCAGGTGGTGCACACCGGCGCGGCCTGCCCGGTGGCGGTCAAGAAGGGCATCATGGACTGGTGGGGGCCGGTGCTGTACGAGTACTACGGCTCCACCGAGACGGCCATCGCCTTCTCCGTCAAGCCGCACGACTGGCTGGAGCGTCCCGGCACGGTCGGCCGCCCGGCCCCGACCTTCGAGGCGAGGATCCTCGGCGCGGACGGGGAGGAGCTCCCCGCGGGCGAGCCCGGCATGATCTACGTCAGGTCGGGCACCGGCGGTTTCGAGTACCGCAAGGACCCGGAGAAGACCGCCGCCAGTATGCGCGGTGACTGGTACGCCCCCGGTGACATCGGCTTCATGGACGCGGACGGCTTCCTGTTCCTCTGCGACCGCCGCACCGATCTGATCATCTCCGGCGGGGTGAACATCTACCCCGCGGAGATCGAGGCGGCGATCCTGGAGCACCCGGCGGTCGCCGACGTCGTGGTGATCGGCGTGCCCGACGAGGAGTGGGGCCACCGGGTGGTCGCCCTGATCCAGCCGGTGCCCGGCCCCCACCCCTCGGTCGAGGAACTGCTGGCACACCTCGGCCCGCGGATCGCCCGCTTCAAGCACCCCAGGGTCATCGAGTTCCGCGACGAGCTGCCCCGCACGCCCACCGGGAAGCTCTCCCGCTCCAAGGTCAGGGAGGAGTATCTGGCCTCCTGACGGTCTCGCACCCGTACGCCCGGCGGACCGGGGCGTTCGCCTCCGGTCGACGGGAACGCCGGAGAGGGGCTCCCCGATCCGCTCGCGCCGGGCCGCCGCGTGAAAGAGGTGCGGAAATCTCAATTCACCTCAATCTTGAAGCGCTTTTCGTGACCACTGTTTAATCGCTCGTATATCGATAATTAATTTATCCATGATATCATGTTGGAAATTGCCGGATAAGTGCGGCTAATGTTTCGGGCGTAAACTCCAGTCAATTCAAAGGAGTGTCGTCCGTGTGTTACGACGCAGCTGCCGCCCCGCCTGTGCCGAATGCTCCGATCACCCGGGCGGAGGCCGCGCAGGCCATCCTGACCTCGGGTGACGGCACGCGCATCGGCGCATTTCTCGCCCGCCCCGAGAAGCCGTCAGGGGTGGGGGTGCTCGTCCTCCCCGACAATCGCGGACTGTCGGGCTTCTACCAGCAGCTCGCCGTGCGGCTGGCGGAGCTGGGGCACACCGCGGTCGCGATCGACTACTACGCGCGCACCGCCGGAACCGACTACCGCGACCGGCCCGAGAGTTTCGCCGACATGGCCACGCTCATGCCGGACCATCTCGCCAGGCTGACCTCCGAGGGACTGTCCGCCGACATGTCGGCCGGTGTCGAAAGGCTCCGCGAGAGCTGCCACGCCGTGGTCTCCCTGGGGTTCTGCATGGGGGGCAGGTTCGCGTTCAACACCGCCGCCCCCCGCTTCGGCCTCGACGGGGTCATCGGGCTGTACGGCTTTCCCGGCGAGCTCAACGGGGCTCCCGGCCCCATCCAGCTGGCCCCCCTGATGACCGCGCCGGTCCTCGCCCTGTGGGGTGGTGGCGACGAGAACATCCCGCCGGCCATGGTGACCGCCTTCGACGACGCCCTCACCGCCGCCGGGGTCGGGCACGAGTTCGTCACCTACCCGGACGCGCCCCACGGCTTCTTCGATCAGCGGCTTCCCGACTTCGCCGACGCCTCGGCCGACGCCTGGCGGCGCATCACCCGCTTCATCTCCGCCACCGGCCAGGAGGCCACGGCGAAGTGAGACCGGTCGAGTCCGGGACGTGATCGGTCGCGCGTCCGACCGGCTCCGGCGGCGGAACCTCGCATCCGTGACCGGGCTTCGGGCCGGCCGCTTCGCGGGAGCCCGTGGTCAGCGGGTGATCCACTCGGTGGAGGTGGTGACCTCCCGCAGCACGCCGGGGATCGGCTCGACGCCGATGCCCGGCCCGCCGGGGACGTCCAGATGGCCGTCGCTCAGTTCGAAGGGCGGCGTGATGTCCGTCGTGTAGTAGCGGTGGGAGGCGGAGATGTCGCCGGGCAGCGTGAAGCCGGGCAGGGCGGCCAGGGCGACGTTGGCGGCGCGGCCGACGCCCGTCTCCAGCATGCCGCCGCACCAGACGGCGACGCCGTGGGCGCGGCACAGGTCGTGGATGCGCCGGGCCTCCAGGTAGCCGCCGACCCGGCCGGGCTTGACGTTGACCACGGAGCAGGCGCCCAGCGAGATGGCGGCGGCCGCGTCGGCGGCCGACTCGATGGACTCGTCCAGGCAGATCGGGGTGGCGATCCTGCCGGCCAGCCGGGCGTGCTGGACGATGTCGTCGTGGGCCAGCGGCTGCTCGATGAGCAGCAGTCCGAAGGGATCCAGCCTGGCCAGGTGGGGCGCGTCGGTGAGGGTGTAGGCGGCGTTGGCGTCGACCTGGAGGAGCAGGTCGTCGCCGAAGCGCTCCCGTACCGCGCGGACCGGCGCCAGGTCCCAGCCGGGCTCGATCTTGAGCTTGATCCGGACGTAGCCCTCGTCGAGATAGCCCGCGACGGTGTCCAGGAGTTCGGGGACGGAGTTCATGATCCCGATCGACACCCCGGCGGGAACGCGGTCGGCGGTGGCGCCGAGGAAGGAGGCGAGGGACTGACCGGACGCACGCAGCCAGGCGTCCAGGACCGCGCTCTCCAGGGCCGCCTTCGCCATCCGGTGGCCCTTGAAGGGCTGCAGCGCGCGGCCCACGCCGTGGACGTCGGCACGGGCGGGCAGGGCCGGGATGAGGAAACGGCGCAGCACGTCGGCGGCGGCGTCGACGTACTCGGGGGAGTAGAGCGGGTCGGACATGGCCACGCACTCGCCCCAGCCCTCCGCCTCGGGGGTGACCACGCGGAGCAGGAGCACGTCGCGTTCGGTCTCCGTGCCGTAGGAGGTACGGAACGGCGTGACCAGCGGCATCGCGATCCGCCTCAACTCGATCCCGGTGATCTTCAAGCTTCCTTCTCCCATTCGTCGCACCGGGTTCCATTGTCATGCCGGGCGTCATGCCGGGCGTCATGCCGGGGGCGCTCCCGCGTCGGGAGTGACCCGCCTGGGGGCCGCCGCTCCACGAGGTGGCCCGTCTCACGGCCGAAGCCGATCGCCTCCTTGCGGCAGACCGCCCGGTGTCTCGCGGAGGAGCGGCCGCCACCCCCGTCCCATCTCGGCTCATGCCCCCGCGAGGCTCAGGCGGGCCTGCCCAGTTCGGCGCGGAACAGCCGGTGCACGTTGCCGCCGATGATCTTCACGATCTCCTCGTCGGCGAAGCCGTGCTTGAGCAGGGCGTCGGTGACCAGGGGCAGGCCGCTCGGGCCGGACAGTCCGGGCAGGGTCGCGCCGATGTCGACGCCGCTGTAGCCGGGCTCCTCGCAGCACGGGGGAGTGACGTCGTGCATGACCTCGCGGATGAAGTCCGGACCGAGCCCCACGTGGTCGATCCCGCCGACGCTCACCACGTGCTCGATGTGGTCGACCAGCCGGTCCACCGTGTACTCGGTGACGTCCTCCGTCAGGAAGGCGGGCAGGAAGTTGACGCAGACCACGCCGCCGGTGGCGGCGACGGCGCGGATCTGGTCGTCGGTCAGGTTGCGGTGGTGGTCGCGGAGCGCGCGGGCCGAGG
>NZ_JBEXGU010000233.1:0-11199 GCF_040607515.1 Streptosporangium sp. NPDC005286
CCGGCCGCCGGCCTTCACGATCCTGGACCGGCACGCCGTGCTGCTGCTCAACCGTGGCGAGGACGCGACGGCAAGTTGCCCCAGTCCTGGTTGGGCACGACCGCCTCGGCGATGTGGAAGCTGCCGCCCGGCAGCGGCTTCTTGCCCTCCCCGTCACCCCTCGCCTTCACGACGTTCTTGCCGAACCCCTCCACGAGCGGGCGGCCCACGTCGCGCTTGAGCCACAGGCGCAGCAGGTGCCGGCGGCGCTCCGGCTCGGGCCAGTCGACGTAGCTGGTCCGCGAGTGCAGGGCGGCGTAGTTCAGCAGCCACTGGACGTCACCTGGCTGGAAGTCCATGTCGATCGGGAGCCCCTGCTCCTGGGTGATCTCGTCGTAGAGGTGCAGCAGCTCGATCTGCGCCTCGGTGAGCTGCGGCACGCCGGGGTACTTCTGGGCAGAGAAGATCATCGTGCTGCCCGCGTAGGTGCTGAAGACCCCGTCGACGTAGCTGCAGATCGGGGAGACGTAGGTGTTTGAGAGGGCGTCGGGGTCCTGGCCCCGCCAGTCCCAGTGCCAGGGCTCGAACAGCAGGGGAGCGAGGTCGGGGCGGCGGCGCAGGATCTCGTTGTAGATCGTCGTGCCGCTCACCAGGCTGCTGGAGCCGCCCTCCTTGGACGCGCGCAGGCACATCAGCGCCACCACGTCGGAGCTGTCGGAGTGGAAGGGCAGCCGGTCGCGCACCCGCGACGGCAGCGCTCCGGGGTCGTCGAGCGTCTTGTTGGAGGTCGCGATGACGTGGTCGAGCACGTTGCCGAGCTGGTTCTGCTCCATCGGCGTGCCGAGGTGCAGGCCCATCAGGAAGAAGATCGCGCCGGCCAGCGTGTCGCCGTACTCGGCGGTGCGCAGGCCGCGGACCAGGATGAAGCCGCGCCCGGCGTCCATCTGCCGCGCGCACTCCTCGATCATGCCGCGCGCGGCGACGAGCGGGTAGCTCTCCGCGGTCACCTCGCGCAGGTCGGGGTCGTCCTCGACGAACCGGCGGCCGAGGGTTTCCAGCTCCTCACGCTCGGCGTCGTTGAGAAGGTAGATCCACTCGGTCGATCCGGCCAGCTCGTCACCGCGCCAGGCGGAGGGGCCGGTGATGGAGGATGAGGAAAGGTCTGTGGTCATGATGCGCTCCGAGTGCTCGGGGTCGTCTCAGAAAGTGCTCGCCGGGGCGGGACACGTGATCCGGGCGGGAACGCGACGGGAGAGGCCGCACGAACCGGTCGTGCGGCGGAGCCCGCCGCGACGCCAGGGTCAGAAGGGAGTCTGCGGATCCCCGGCGGCGGTACCTGGGCGCAGGCCCTTGCGCGGCGGGCGGATCCGCATCGGATCCCTGAAGCAGGGCAGGCTGGACCCGGAGCCTGGTGCGGCTACCTGGGTCATGGTTCTCTCCTGCGGCTGGTGGTTCTTCCGCCACGCTAGACCGCTCCCAAAGGTTCCGTCAATAGAGATGTCGTCTCGCCCTCCGTTACGCCTGTGCGCCTCTGCGGCCCTCCGGGCGGGGACGGCCTCAGCGGGCCTCTCCGGCGCGGCGCTCCCGCTTTCCCCGTGCGATCTCGGTGCCCAGGGCGTCGAGGCGCTGGGTCCAGAAGTGCCGGTAGCGGTCGAGCCACCTGTCCACCTCCCGCAGCGGGGCGGGGTCGACGGCGTACAGGCGCCGTGTTCCCTGGGCGCGCACGGTCGCGAACCCGTTGTCCCGCAGCACGCGCAGGTGCTGCGAGACGCCGGGCTGGGAGATCCCGAACTCCTCCTGCACCACGGCGCTGATTTCGCCGGCCGCCCGCTCGCCATCGGCGAGCAACTCCAGGATCCGGCGCCGGACGGGGTCACCGAGAACGTCGAGTGCGTGCATGGCCTCACTATCCCAGTGTCGGCTCATATGCGGGAATTCCGCGGCCGACCGAACCGTTCGGCCGCCCCAATGTGCCTCTCACCTGGACGTATGCGCTTTGGGGTGGTGCCATGGGAGGAGAGGGATGCCCGGAGAGCCGGCACCTGTGATCCAGGAGGCCACAGTGAAGGCAACCATAGGTGACAAGCTGATCGTGGAGGGGACCCACAGTGGCGACCCTCGCAAGATCGGGTTCATCGTCGAACTCCATCACCAGGACGGAAGCCCGCCCTACGTGGTCCGCTGGGAGGACGACCAGCACGAGAGCCTCGTTTTTCCTGGGCCTGACGCCCATGTGGTGTCGAAGACACCGGACTAGAAGGCGTTTCGCGCCCGTTTGGTGAGAATTGCCCATGGCGGGGCGGCCAGGACCGCTCCGCCCCGGACACCGGTGATCCCATCGTGTCGCGCGGGCTACGATCGCTGATGTGCAGCAGCGTGAATTGGGTGGAACTGGCAGGCAGATCGGCGTCGTCGGGCTCGGCGCGTGGCAGTTGGGGGCCGACTGGGGTGAGGTCGGCGAGGACGAGGCACTGGCCACCCTCAACGCGGCCGTGGACGCCGGGGTCACCTTCGTCGACACCGCCGACGTGTACGGCGACGGACGGAGCGAGCAGATCGTCTCGCAGTTGATCAAGGACAGGCCCGGGCTGACCGTGGCCACCAAGATGGGCCGCCGTGTCGCCCAGGAGCCGTCCGCCTACACCCTGGACAACTTCCGGGCCTGGACCGACCGCTCCCGGGCCAATCTCGGCGTCGACACCCTCGACCTGGTGCAGTTGCACTGTCCGCCCACCCCGGTCTACTCCTCGGACGAGGTCTTCGACGCCCTCGACACCATCGTGGGAGAGGGCCGCGTGGCCGCCTACGGGGTGAGCGTGGAGACCTGCGAGGAGGCGCTGACCGCGATCGCCCGGCCGAACGTGGCCACCGTTCAGATCATCCTCAACGCCTTCCGGCTCAAGCCGCTGGAGAAGGTGCTCCCGGCGGCGGCCGCCGCCGGGGTCGGCATCATCGCCCGCGTCCCGCTGGCCAGCGGCCTGCTGTCCGGCAAGTACGACGAGTCCACGGTCTTCGCCGCCGACGACCACCGTACCTTCAACCGGCACGGCGAGTCCTTCGACGTCGGCGAGACCTTCTCCGGGGTCGACTACGCCACCGGCCTGGAGGCGGTGCGCCGGCTGGCCCCGCTGGTGCCGCCCCAGATCACCATGGCGCAGTTCGCGCTGCGCTGGATCATCGACCAGCCCGGCGTCTCCGTGGTCATCCCCGGTGCGCGCAACCCGGCCCAGGCCCGTGCCAACGCGGCCGCCGCCGCGTTCGACGCGCTGCCCGAGGCCACTCTCCAGGGTGTGCGGGAGATCTACGACGAGCTGATCCGCCCCCAGGTCCACCAGCGCTGGTGAACCGCCGCGGGTGACGACGCCGGTCATGATCTCCTGGATCCGGCGCGCCATGGTGGTCCACCGGTGCCGGTGAACCGCCGCGGGTGACGAGGGCCGGGTTCCGCACGGGTGCGGGACCCGGCCCTCGTCGGCAGGTTTTTATGGATCTGTAAACCGGCCGGTTATGCGGGGCCGTATCGGGACTGCCGGATGATATCGGGTTAGCCGGAAAAGCGGAATTCGGGAGGGAGCGGCCGGGATTTTTGGCCGCCGGATGAATTCCCTTTCTCTGGCCGGGGAGTTCGCCGGTGGTCCGTTAGGCAAAATAGGGGAAGTCCTTTTATCTGCCCATTCATCGTGTGACGTGCCTTAGCGGGACGGGCGCCGTGCCAGGCTACGCGCGGGCGCGGCGTAGCCGCTCCCCGGCCGCGGTGCGCTGGGGCGCCGACTCCTCCCGCTGCAGCCGCTCCCGTGCGTACAGGCGCAGCCAGTCGGCGATCAGATAGACCGGGGAGGGCCTGGGCTCCGCGGTGACCACGTGGGCCTCGGCGAGCCTGTCGGCGACGTCGGCGGCCAGCCGCACGTCCGAGTCGAGCAGCGCGGCCAGATCGTCGGCGGTGAACTCGCCGCTCGGCAGCGCGCCCAGGCGCCGCAGCGAGGTCCACAGTTCGGGGCCGAGGTCGCGCTCGTAGGTGGCCGCGCAGGTGCGCAGTGACAGGTCGTCCACCGACAACTCGTCCAGCAGCGAGTGCTCGTCGGCGAGGCGGTCGGCGAACAGGGAGAGCCTGACGTGACGGTGGGCGGCCAGTCGCGCCCCGGCGATGCGGACGGCGAGCGGAAGGTTGGCGCAGGTGCCGACCACGCGCAGGGCGGCCGCGGGGTCGGCGTCGACGCGCTCGGCACCGGCGGTCCGCCGTAGCAACTCGACGCCTTCCGCAGGGGTGAAGGTCTCCAGCGCCACGTGGTGCGCCGACTCCAGGGCGCTCAGCCGCCTCCTGCTCGTGATCAGCACTCCGTTGTCCCCGGTACCGGGGAGCAGGGGCCGTATCTGCGCCGCGGTGGACGCCTCGTCGAAGATCAGCAGGATGCTGCGCTCGGCCAGCCAGGCCCGGCAGGCGGCGACCCGCTCGCCGGCCCGGCGCGGAGGGTCGCCCTCGAAGCCGCAGGTGCGCAGGATCTCGGCCAGCACATCGGGAATCGAACGCTCCCGGCCGCCCGCCGTGCGCAGCCGTACGAAGAGCTGCCCGTCGCGGAAGCGCTCGCGCAGCAGGTGGGCGGAGTGCACGGCCAGCGCGGTCTTGCCCGCTCCCGCCGGGCCGGAGATCACCACCGGCGGGCTGTGCCGGCGGGCACGGAAGACGTCGAGGATGTCCTGGACGCTCTCGCGGCGGCCGGTGAAGTCGGCCAGGTCGCGGGGGAGCTGGCTGAGGTGGGCGATCACCTCCTGGCCGTGGCCCGCGGTGGGGTGCGGCCTGATCACGGTCGCGCCGCCGAGGTGTGGCGGGCCCCCGCCCAACGGGCCGTCCAGGGACGGGTCACCCGCGAGGATCGCCCGGTAGAGCCGTTCGAGGACCGGGCTGGGCTGGAGGCCGAGTTCCCGGGCCAGTGTCTGGCGCATGTCCTCGTACTGCGCCAGGGCCTCCGACTGCCGCCCGCAGCGGAACAGCGCGATCATCTGCGTGCTGCGCAGCCGTTCCCTGAGCGGGTGGCGCCGGACGTTCTCCTCCAGGGAGCCGATGATGTGCGTGTGGTGTCCGAGGCTGAGCTCCGCCTCGGCCCAGTCCTCGTACACCGACATGCGCTCACTGCGCAGCCGGGAGAGCTCGTCGCTGATCAGCGGCACGTGCGCCATGTCGGGCAGGGGGTCGCCCCGCCAGAGCCGCAGAGCCTCGTGGAGCGGGCCCACCGCCTTGGTGATCTCGCGGTCGCGCAGGTGCTGGCGGCCCCTGCGGGCCAGGGTCTCGTAGACGAGGATGTCGAGCTGCTGGGGACCGAGCCGTAGCTGGTAGCCGGGAGGACGGTAGGCCAGCCGGTCGCGGTCGGCCTCCCCGAGCACGTTCTTGCGCAGCGCGGACACGTAGACCTGGACGTTCTTCAGCGCGGTCCTGGGGGGCTCCTCGCTCCACGCCGCGGTGCTGAGCTGGTCCACCGGGACGATCCTGTTGGCGTGGCAGAGCAGCAGGGACAGGAGCACGCGCTGCTTGAAGGGCCCGAGCGGGACCAGGCTGCCGTCACGGCGGGCCTCAAGAGGGCCGAGCACGGCGAAGGTGGTCTCTCCCGCCTCCGCCTTCTCGCGCACTACGGTTGCACCCACGGGGGATTCTCCATTGGCTGTCCAGGCGGCTGCGGAAATCTGACCGGGTTATGTGGAGGCGGGCTCACAGAATTGTCATGATATATGCGCCTATCTATTAGTAAACCGGTGATTTCTGCTGAAGTAGTCAGCTCTGATTGTCAACCAGGAGCTCGTGAAGTGAACCGAGCAGGCGCAGTCCGGCCCGCCGTCTTTCCTCGGTCCCGCCCGCGAGCGCGGAGACGATGGACAGCAGGTCGCCGAACTCGGACCCGGTGCCCTCCAGCACCCGCAGGGCGTGGCGGTTGCGCTGCACGATCCGCAGCGCCGCCGACGCCTGCGCGGCGAAGAGCGTCAGCAGGGCCAGTTCGTCGATGGCCGCTCGCGCCTGTGGGTGAGGATCGAGCACCTCCAGCACGCCCAGCGCCTCGTCGTCGTGGACGAGCGGCACCGCCATGAGCCCACCCGGCACGTACGCGGTCGACTCGGCGATGTCGCGGGCGAACACCGTGCTCGTCGACAGGTCGTCGACGATCAGCGCGTCCCCGGCGCTCAGCACCCACCCCGCGATGCCCCGCGTGGCGGGAAAGCGCCGTCCGACGAGCACCTTCTCGCCCTCGCCGGAGACCGCCTCGAAGACGAGGTCCCCGTGCTCCTCGTTCACCAGGAAGATCGAGCTCGCCTTGGCCCCGAAGATCACGCGTGCGGTGTCGACGATCGACTGGAGCAGGAGGCGGTGTTCCGCCTCCGAGCCGGCGACCGCCGCCGAGACGGCCGCGATCATCTCACCGTTCACCATCATTGAGCTTCCTCACATTCTGCGCGGTCAGGTACAGGACGGTCTTCACCTGGAAGGGCGTCAGCCCGGGGTGCTTGCTCAGGATCAGCGCGCAGTGGGCCGCGACGTGAGGGGTCGCGAAGCTGTTCCCGGTGCACCGGGTGCGTCCGCCGCCGGGCCAGGCCACCTCCACGTCGGATCCATGGGCGAAGAACTCCACGGGCGGGCGAGGGTTGTACAGGATCAGCCCGGGATCGGCCCCGGCGTGGCTTCCCACGGAGATCACCGAGGAGAACCGCCAGGGGAAGCTCTCCACCGGCAGGTTGTGCGCGGACGCCACGAGCACCGTACGGCGGAAGTAGGCGAGGTCACCGAGTTCGCGCAGCGGTTCGGCCAGATGCCTCCTGTTGGTCGACAGGCTCAGGCTCACCACGTCGAAGCCCTGCTCGATGGCCCAGCGGAGTCCGGTGACGAAGGCGTCACCGGTTCCCGAGAAGCCCGCTCCCAGCACCTGGACGCTGTGCAGCTCGCACTCGGGCGCGATCGAGCGGATGATCCCGGCGCACGCCGTTCCGTGCCCGCAGGTGTCGGCGGCGTCGCTCTCCCGCACGACGGCCTTACCGTCCGGGCCCGTCACCACGGCATGGGTCGCCTGCACCGGGGCGAGCAGCGGGTGGTCGCGGTCGACCCCGCTGTCCACCACGCAGACCCGCACGCCGCGCCCGGTGGCACCCTGCCACGCCCACTCCGGGGTGATGGCCGCGTTGCCCGCGGCGGACACGGTGATGTCGGCGAGGTCGTCCTCGGCGCCGAGCCGCCAGGTGAGCTCGGGATGGGCGGTCATCGCCGGCCCGCCAGCGCCAGTGCCCATCCCCTGCCGACCAGGTGCCCCTTGGCCGCGAACTCGGCCATCGCGCCGCGCGCCGCGGCCTCGCTCTCCTGGTGGGCGCCCAGGACGGCGAGGCCGCGGGCGTTGCCGAGCAGCACCGTGGCGCGGCAGGCGGGGGAGTCGGTGCCGCCGGCTTCGCGTACGGCCAGGTCCATGAGCTCCCGGCAGGGCTCCGCGGCGCCCCGGGCGGCGAGCACCTCGGCCTGGATCGCGTGCAGCTCGGCCGTGTTCATCGGGGCGGCCCGGGGCGAGCCCTCCAGGGCCGTGCCCGCCCACAGCTCGGCCCCGGCCAGGTCTCCCCGGCGCAGCAGCGTGCCGGCCAGGTCACGTGAGGCGGTGGCCAGGAGCTGGGTGTCGCCGAGCGCCCCGGCCCTGGCGCATGCCTGGCGGAGCAGGTCCTCGGCGAGGTCCCAGCGTCCGGCCAGCGATTCGACGGCCGCGGAGAAGATCGGCATGAACGCGTCGGCGTAGGCGTGCCGCAGGTCGGTGAGGGAACGCCCGGCCGCCGTGAGGGTGGTCCTGGCCTCGTCGAACCTTCCCCGCGTGGCCAGCAGGACCGCCAGGGGACAGCCGACGACGGCGCGCACGATCCCCCGGTCCCCGCCGTGCCCGGCCAGCAGGTCACGGCACCTGGAGATGGCGACGGGCGCCGGTTCCGGGCCCAGCCAGAGGGAGGCCGCCAGGTTGCCCAGGATGGTGGCGCGCTCCAGCTCGGCGCCGGACCGCGTGGCGTACTCCAGGGCACGCTGCAACATCTCCCTGGTCTCGGCGAACCTGCCGCGCCCCTGCGCCTCCTGGGCGACCATGGTCCAGGCCCTGGCCAGTCCGAGGTCGTCGGCGGCGGCCTCGAAGACCGGTATGGCACGGCGCGCGACCTCGGGGGAGCCGGCCGGGTCGAAGTGGCTCAGGTAGAGCGAGGCGTGGGCGGCCACCACCGCGTCCGCGTCGCCGGTAGCGCGCTCCAGCACCTCGGTGAGCAGCAGCCGTCCCCGCTCGACGTCACCCAGGGTGATCTGGGTCTCCGCGACGCGCCCGCTGATCCGCGGCCAGCCGGGGTGGGCCGGCCCCAGCAGCGCGGCCCCCCTGCTGAGCAGGTTCTCCGCCCTGGACAGGTCGCTCCTGCGCAGCGCGAGGGTGCCGGCCTCCGACAGCCGGGCCGCCGCCCCGTCGCGCAGCCGCGCGGTGTGCTCGTCGGGAGGGCCGAGGTCGGCGCGGTGCCGGTATGCCTGCTCCAGGTGCGTGCCGACCGCCTCGTCCCCGCCGTCCCCGGCGGCCAGCCAGCCGGCGAACCGCTCGTGCAGCTCGGCCCGCCGCCGCTTGGCCATGCCGCCGTAGACGACCTCCTGGATGAGGCCGCTGGTGAACCGGAACGTCGCCTCCGTACGATGCTCGATGAAGGACTTGCGCCGGAGCTCCTCCAGCGGAGCGCCGGGCTCGCCGGTCCCCGAGACGGCCCGCAGCTCCCCGGCGGTGAACTCCCTGCCGACCACCGCGGCGCACTCCAGCACCTCCCTGGCCGCGGGACCCAGCCTGTCGACGCGGGCCGCGATGAGAGCGTGCACGGTCAGCGGCAGGCCGTGCGGCTCCCCGCCGTCGCCGAGCATGGCCACGAGCTGCTCCAGATACAGGGGGTTGCCCTCGGAGCGGTCGGCGATCCGGTCGAGCAGGGCGCCGTCGTGCGGCGTCACCTCGGCCAGCCCGGAGGCCAGGAGCCGGGAGTCGGCCGGGCCGAGCCGGGGCAGCGCCAGCCGGGAGGCGACCTGCCAGCCGGGCATGCGGTCGAACAGATCGGAGCGCGTCACGCAGAGCACCATCACCGCCGCCTCGCTCAGCTCCTCGGCCAGCCGGCCGAGCGTGTCGAAGACCGGGCCGCCCGCCCACTGCACGTCGTCCAGCACGATCAGCACGTACGTGGAGCGCCCGAGTCCGGCCAGGACGCTGCGCAGTGCCCAGGAGGTCTCCTGGTGTGAGGGGTTGGGCGTGCCGTCCTTCAGCAGGCCGTCGCGGAGCACGGCGAGGGCCCGCGGGTCGGGCGTGCCCACGGTCACCAGCTCGCGCACCGCGTCCGCCACCCCGAGCAGCGTGCCGCCCGCGCCGTACGGGCGGCAGCGGCCGGAACCGACGAGGACGCCCCGCTGCCCCGCGCGCTCCGCCCACAGCCGTGCCAGCCGGGTCTTGCCCACCCCCGCCTCGCCGTGCAGGGTCACGATGCGGCAGTGGCGGTGCCTGATGATCCCGTCCAGGGTCCGGTCCAGCTCGCGCAGCGGTTCCTGCCTGTCGACGAACGGGATGTCGAACCGCCGGATCACGGCCGGGTCGTCGGAGCGCATCGAGACCAGCCGCCACGCGGTGACCGGATGCCGCTTGCCGCGCAGTGTCAGGGGGCCGGCCGCGGTGCCCACGGCGGAGGGGCCGACCAGGCGCCAGGTCTCGGGCCCGAGCAGGATCTCTCCGGGCTGGGCGAGCTGCTGGAGCCGGGCGGCGGCGTTCACCGTCTCGCCCGCGACGAGGGCCTGCTCACCGCGGGTGAGGCCAGAGGTGACGACCTCGCCGGTGTTGACGCCGATGCGGACCCTGAGCCGGATCCCGAGATCGTGGTCGAGGTCGTCGTTGAGCCGTTCGAGCGCCGCCCGCATGTCCAGCGCGGCACGGGCGGCACGCGGCGCGTCGTCCTCGTGCAGCTCCGGTACGCCGAAGACGGCCATGACGGCGTCGCCGATGAACTTCTCCACCGTGCCGCCGTGCCAGGCGAGCTGGTCGCGCATGAGCGCGAAGTAGCGGATCAGGACCGCGCGCAGGGACTCGGGGTCGAGGCGCTCGCTCAGCGCGGTGGACTCGGCCAGGTCGCAGAAGACCACTGTGACGATCTTGCGCACCTCCACCGGCGCCGGCGCGGCGAGGTGTGTGCCGCACGACGGGCAGAACCGGGGGTGTCCCGGCGTCTCGGCCAGGCAGGAAGGGCACCGCATGATCATCCCCGATCAGAACAGGAGTCCGCCGACGATGTGGGCCTCGACCTCGGGGGAGCCCTCTCGCAGCTGCCCGTGGATGGAGACCAGGAGCGTGACCTCGGCCTCGCTCAGCGAGCGGACGATCTCGCGCTGCTCGGGGCCGACGAGGGTGAGGTCGATTCCCGCCCGGGCCAGCTCGTCGAGGGGGTCAAAGGTCATGTTTCCTCCCGGGGTGGCCGAGTGAGACGAGGTCGCCGTAGGGCGGGCAGCCGTACCTCCCGGCGAAGCCCACCCCGCCGCCGGCCAGCTGCATGTCGAGGACCCGCCGCTCCAGGAAGGCGGCGGCGGGCGTGTGCGGGGGAGGGGTGACCTCCAGCTCCCGGCAGGTCTCGCAGTACCCCCGGCCCGGCGGGGCGCCGGCCAGCCGGAGCGGGCCGTACGTTCTCAGGGCGCGCAGCGTGCCGGAGGTCAGGCAGCGCTCCCTGACCGTGCTCCAGTCGTCGGCACCCGCGTGCCCCAGGCGCAGGTGGCCGGGGACGGGGCGGTGGTCGACGACGTCCTGGTTGCAGCACGCGGTGATCGTCCCGTCGAACCCGACGGTCGGCCAGGCGGCCATCGCGCACGGCAGCGCGGGCGCGACCCCGGAGCCCGTCACGGTTCCGGCGTTCTCCGCGGCCGGTGCGGGTACGGTGCCCCTGCCCGGTAGGGGGCGGAGCGCGGGCGCGCCGGCACGGGCCCGGCCGACCGGCCGCACGCGCCCCACCAGCATCGGGATCCGGTCGTGGAACTCCCGCCGGATCTCCGCGGTGACGTCGCGCAGGTAGGGGTCGTCGGGCCCGCTCCCGGTGAGATGGAAGCTGAGATCCTTGCCCCGCGCCAGCAGCGCCCGCATGACCGCGAAGACGCTCTTCCTGGGCACCTCCTCCTCGTGGAAGGCGTCCAGGCTGGCGGAGAAGTGGTCGGCCGCCTCGATCGCCCCGGCGATC
>NZ_JBEXGU010000234.1:0-11186 GCF_040607515.1 Streptosporangium sp. NPDC005286
CCGGCAGGTGCAACCTGCCGGGCACGGCCGTCCGGTGCCGGGTGTGATCAGCGCGGAAGAATCACTTGACGGTCAGCAGCGGGATGGGCGTGTCGGCTTCGAAGCCCGCCTGCAGTTCCTTCACCGTGGCGACCTGGTCGGCCGGCGGGGCGTCGATCGTGACCTTCGAACCCCAGTCGGTGTAGCGGGTGTCGACGGTCCAGGTCGGCCCACTCGAGAACTGCGTGTACGAGGTCGCCAGTCTCGCGGGGAGCCGGTCGGTGTTCAGGAACAGCTTCCAGTTGATCGTGGTCTTGGCCTGTTCGCCGGAGAGCTTCCCACCATCGTGTGACGCGCGGAACCACGGCGAGACCTTCTGCAGCTCACCGAAAGTGATCTTCCCGGCGTAGGCGGTCGGCTTCTTGACCGTGGCGTGCGCGAGGAGGGTCTTGAGGGTCGCGGGCTCGGCGACGTTGATGAGCTGGCCCATCGAGCCGGTCACGCCGAGCGTGTCCCCCGGGTACCCGAGCCAGGGCTTGTCCTGCGGCAGAAACTGGCCAAAGGCCCCGCCTGAGAGGTACGCCTTTTTCTTGACCCGGACGACTCGTTCGGGCTCGGCCAGTCCGGCGAGCAGCTTGCTGAACTTCTTCTGCTCCTCGGTTTCCTCGGTGCCGCCTTCTCCGACGCCGAATTCGAAGGCACCCTCATCGAAACGCAGCTGGGTGGTGTGGTCCGACGCGCTGATCCCGGAGGTGCTGAACTGCAATTCACCCTTACGGTGGCCGGCAATCGTGTTCTTGGAGCTGCCCTGCGTCTTCAGGATGTCGACGTAGGTGACGCCATGGCCGTTTTTGAGCTGACCCTTCAGCGCGGTGATCGGATCGGCGGCCTGTGCGTGCGCGGCCGATGCCAGCGCCGGAGCGCCGAGTACGGCCGTTGCGGCGCACGCCAGTCCGGCGATGTATCGCTTCAAAGGAAAATCCTCCTGACTGACCCCTCCGCCCCGTCGGGGAGGGGATGACACACTCTCGCTGTGCAAGATCACGAAAGGGTAGCGCATTTGGAGGATTGCCTTGAATTAAACGTGCATATTTCGTGCAGAGACGTCTCCCCGGGCGTCGGAAGGCGGTGCGGATATTTGGTTTCCGGTCAATCATGGACCGTCGGATTTGTTTTTTCGCGATTCAGCCGATCGGCAGGACCGCCGGCTCGGGGAAGTCGGCGCCGACCCGGCCGGCGTCGGCGGTGTCCTCGGGAGGCGGCGGAACGAGGGTGACGGACGAGCCCCAGCCGGTGTAGCGGGTGTCCACCACCGTGGTCGTGTACTTGCCGGGACTGCCGCCGAGCGGCTGCCGCCAGGTGGTGCTCAGCCTGCGGACCAGGTTCGAGCGGTCCAGCCAGAGCCTGAAGCCGACCGGGATCCTGGCGCTCCTGCCCTTGGGCGGCCCGGCCAGCCTGTCGCGGAGCGAGGGGGAGGCCTTGTAGAGCGTGCGCAGCGTCACGGTGCCCTGCAGGAACGTGCCCGAGCGCAGCTTCCTGCGCACGGCGGTGTGGGACAGCAGGGTGCCCAGGGTGGCGGGCTCGAAGATGTCAACGATCTGCGGCAGGGCGGCGGTCTGCTTGATGTTCGCCGGGCCGATCAGCCCGAGCCAGGTCTTCCCCTCGGGCAGCCAGGTCTCGTAGCCGGGCCCGGAGAGGTATGCCTCGTTCGGGAAACAGATCACCCGGGTCGAGCCGAGCTGCCGGCCGAGCTGCCGCTCCAGCTCCTTCACGGCCCCTCTGCCCAGCTCGGTCCGTCCCACCGTGTCCGTGCCGTACACCCCGGTCTCGTCGAACTCCACTCGGCCCTTGCGCCAGATGGTGACCACCGCCTTGCCGCCCCGATAGACGCGCCCGACGTCGGAGATCCGCAGCCCCGTGTGCTCGCCGAACTGCTGCCTCAGCCTCGTCACCGGAGACGGCGGCGGTGCCACCCCCGCGACCCCGGCACCCGCCGTTCCCGCCGCCTCCGCCGCCGACATGGCCAGCACCGAACCGGCCAGTACGACCGCGAGCAGAGTGACCCACCGTCTCATCGGATTCCTCCCCAGGAGTCAAGATCCGCCAAGCTAGCCAACCCCCGGCCCGCGGGCTATGGCGCGCACCAACAACTCGCGTCCATGGATTGCGCGAGTTTGAGCCGTACGGCACGCGAAGGCTCCGCGAGACCGCGACGGCGGATTCGAGGGGCCGAGAATCGCGGCGGCGGGAAGGCTCCGGCGAGATGAGGCCGGTTACGCTGCGAGGAGAGCGCGGAGGAGGAGGTCTGGATGGACGCCGTGCCGAGGATCCGCGTCGTCATCGCCAAGCCGGGGCTGGACGGCCATGACAGGGGGGTGAAGATCGTGGCCAGGGCGCTGCGGGACGCCGGGATGGAGGTCGTCTACACGGGCCTGCACCAGACCCCGGAGCAGGTGGTGCGCACCGCGATCCAGGAGGACGCCGCGGCGATCGGGCTGTCCATCCTGTCCGGCGCGCACATGACGCTCTTCGCCAGGGTGCTGGAGCTGCTGAGGGAGAACGACGCGAGTGACATCGTGGTGTTCGGCGGCGGGATCATCCCCGAGGCCGACATGCCCGCGCTCCAGGAGATGGGCGTCGCGCGGATCTTCACCCCGGGCGCCACCACCCAGGAGATCGTCGACTGGGTACGGAGCGCGATCCCCTCGCCCGTCTGACGAGTTCCGGCGAGTTCCGACGAGGTTCGGGGCGCCCGCGACCCCTCTCGCCGGCGGGTCTTTCCGCGGACGGCCATGCCACACCGGTCTGGCGGCAGGTGCCGGACGACGTCCGGTCATGGCGACGCGAACAACATTCGGGATGCGCGATCTGGGACCCGGTTACCTGGCCATGCCATGAGGCGGGCTACGCTTCATTGGCGCAAAACCGCCGCGCTCCCCCTTCGATCGTGGAGCCGGCCCACTCAGATCTATACACCAGCCGGACAAGCAAGGACGGACCCTCGTGGACCTGTTCGAACATCAGGCGAAGGAGCTCTTCGCGGAGTACGGCATCCCGGTGCCGCGCGGTATCGTCGCGCACACCGTGGAGGAGGCACGGGCGGCAGCCGAGCAGCTGACCGGCCGTGTTGTCGTCAAGGCCCAGGTCAAGACCGGTGGCCGCGGCAAGGCCGGTGGCGTGAAGGTGGCTGACGACGCCGCCGACGCCGCAAGCAAGGCCACCGACATCCTCGGCATGGACATCAAGGGCCACACGGTCCACAAGGTCCTGGTCGAGGAGGCCAGCGCGATCGCGGAGGAGTACTACTTCTCCTTCCTGCTCGACCGCGCGAACCGCACGTTCCTCGCCATCTGCTCCGCCGCGGGCGGCATGGAGATCGAAGAGGTCGCGCACACCAACCCCGAGAAGGTGGCGCAGGTTCCGATCTCCCCCCTGGACGGCGTCGACCGGGCCAGGGCCCGCGAGATCGCCCAGGCCGGCGGCCTGCCGGAGGCGTCGCTCGACGGCGCCGCCGACCTCATCGAGAAGCTCTGGTGCGCCTTCGTCGACGAGGACGCCTCGCTCGTCGAGGTCAACCCGATGATCCTGTCCGCGGACGGTCAGGTCAAGGCCCTCGACGGCAAGGTCACCCTCGACGACAACGCGTCCTTCCGCCAGGCGGACCACGAGGCCCTTGAGGACAAGGCCGCCGAGGACCCGCTGGAGGCCGCGGCCAAGGCCAAGGACCTCAACTACGTCAAGCTCGACGGCTCCGTCGGCATCATCGGCAACGGTGCGGGTCTGGTCATGTCGACCCTGGACGTCGTCGCCTACGCCGGCGAGGCCTTCCCCGGCCAGCCCAAGCCCGCCAACTTCCTCGACATCGGCGGCGGCGCCTCGGCCGAGGTGATGGCGGCCGGCCTGGAGATCATCATCTCCGACCCCGCGGTGAAGTCGATCTTCGTCAACGTCTTCGGCGGCATCACCGCCTGTGACGCGGTCGCCAACGGCATCGTCTCGGCCTTCCAGCTGCTGGAGTCCCGCGGCGAGGCCGTGAGCCGCCCGCTGGTCGTCCGGCTGGACGGCAACAACGCCGAACTCGGGCGGCAGATTCTCTCCGACGCCAAGCTTTCCGGCGTCGAACTGGTGGACACCATGGACGATGCGGCCAAGCGCGCCGCCGAGCTCGCCGCGGTAGGTGCGTAATGGCCATCTGGCTGACCGAGAACAGCAAGATCATCGTCCAGGGCATGACCGGCGGTGAGGGCACCAAGCACACCCGCCGCATGCTCGCCTCCGGTGCCCGCGTCGTCGGCGGTGTCAACGCCCGCAAGGCGGGCACCGTCCACGAGGGCCTGCCCGTCTTCGGCACCGTCGCCGAGGCCATGAAGGAGACCGGCGCCGACGTGTCGGTCGTCTTCGTCCCCCCGGCGTTCACCAAGGACGCCGTCAAGGAGGCCATCGACGCCGAGATCCCGCTCTGCGTGGTCATCACCGAGGGTGTCCCGATCCACGACACCACCGAGTTCTGGGCCTACGCGATCGCCAAGGGCGGCAAGACCCGCATCATCGGGCCGAACTGCCCCGGCATCGCCTCGCCCGGGGCCTCCAACGCGGGCATCATCCCGGCCGACATCACCAGCGCCGGCCGCATCGGCCTGGTCTCGAAGTCGGGCACGCTGACCTACCAGCTCATGTACGAGCTGCGTGACATCGGCTTCTCCACCGCGGTGGGCATCGGTGGCGACCCGGTCATCGGCACCACCCACATCGACGCGCTGCAGGCCTTCCAGGACGACCCGGGCACCGACGCGATCGTGATGATCGGCGAGATCGGCGGCGACGCCGAGGAGCGCGCGGCCGCCTACATCGAGCAGCACGTCACCAAGCCGGTCGTCGCCTACGTGGCGGGCTTCACCGCCCCCGAGGGCAAGACCATGGGCCACGCGGGCGCGATCGTGTCCGGTTCGGCCGGCACCGCCCAGGCCAAGAAGGACGCTTTGGAGAAGGTCGGCGTCCGCGTCGGCAAGACCCCGAGCGAGACCGCCCGCCTGATGCGCGAGGTCATCGAGTCCCTCTGACGGGGGTCCGGGACGCGAGTCCCGGGTGAGCGAACGCGGCACGGTGCCGCGCGAGCCGGCGGCGCCCTCGCCGCCGGCACCGCGCGCGGGTTCCGCCGCACCGAGTACGACCGAGGGCGCCCGGCATCCCGCCGGGCGCCCTTCGCCGTCCCGGATGTCACCGATGTCCGGTCGGCTGTCCCGTATCGGTGACATCCGGGATGGCACGGGCGGGATGGCACGGGGAAGACCGCGCGCGGCGCGCGGGGTGTCCCGGACCGGCTTCGCCGGAATACCACAGGCCGCTTCTGTCACGCCGTCCGCGACACGCGGGGCGCGGAAGTCTCTTCCGCACCGAAGATCCTGAGACCATCGACTACTGTGACGGCCCTCTTCGATCAGCTCCGGACGGCTCCCCGTAACGTCCTTAGCCGTATCCCCCTGCCCGGCCTCACGGGTGACGACGACGACGTCCGCCGGCCGCTTCCCGTCTCCGGGATGCTCGCGGCCGCCTGGACGCTCGGCGTGGGCCTGGCGGTGCTCACCACGCTCACCCTGGTCGGCTGGATCGCCGCACCGCGCGGCGCGCTCGGTTCCGGTCTGCCCGCGGTGTTCCGTACCGCCTCGCAGCTCTGGCTGGCCGCGCACCACGCGGGCTTCGCGATCCCCGGCGGCTCGGTGGGCCTGCTCCCGCTCGGACTGACGGTCCTGCCCGCCTTCCTGCTGTACCGCGCCGGGATGTGGATGGCCAGGGACGCGGACCTGCGGCTCCGGCTGCCCGCCCGGCTGCCCAAGAACACTCCCAAGGAGGTGTCCAACGCCCGCCGCAGGGCACAGCTGATCCTGATCGCCCAGGCGGGCATCTCACTGGCGGCGCCGTACGCGCTGCTGGCCGGGATCATCGCGCTGGTCGCCAGGAACGAGATCACCCAGCCCTTCCTCGGTGAAGTGCTGGTCAGCCATCTGGTGCTGGCCTTCATCGCGGGCTCCGTGGCCGTCGCCAGGACGATCGGGCCCTGGCGATCGATGCTGCGCCTGCTGCCCGAGCGGCTGCGCTCGGTGGTGGTCGGCACGTCCGCCGCACTGATGATCATGCTCGTGGCGGGCGCCGTCATGGTGCTCGGGGCCGTCGCGGTCAACTTCGGGCAGGTCGGGGAGCTGTCCGGGATCCTTTCCCCGGGGTTCGTCGGCGGGCTGCTGCTCCTGCTGATCCAGGGGCTCTACCTGCTCAACGCCGTCATCTGGGGCATGGCCTACATCGCGGGACCCGGTTTCGCGGTCGGCACCGGCACGCTGGTCGCGCCGACGGGCGTGCAACTGGGCACGGTGCCGAGCCTGCCGATCCTGGGCGCGCTGCCGGAGGCGGGCCCGACCCCCGCCTGGGTGATGGTCGTGATCGCGGTGCCTTTCCTGGCCGGCGCGGTGGCGGGCGTCCTGGTCGTCCGGATCTCGCCCTCCCCCTCGTACGAGGGAGCACCGCTGTGGGGGTTCGCCTGCGGGCTGGCGACCGGGGCGGTGGCGGGTCTGCTGGCGGCGCTCTCCGGTGGCTCGCTCGGTGGCGCCAGGCTGTCCGCGGTGGGACCGGCGGGGTGGGAGGTGATGCTCTCGGTGACGCTGGAGGTGGGTGTCGCGGCGGGGATCGCCGCCGGGCTGGCCAACTGGTGGCTGATCTTCCGGGGGCACAACGCGGCGGTCACCAAGGCGGCGGCCAGGGTCGGCACGGCCACCGCGCCGGTCCGCAAGGCCGGAGTCAAGATCGCCAAGGCCGCCGGCTCGGTGGCCAGCAAGGTCGGCTTCGCCGAGTCGGAGGAGCTCCGCAAGCTCCCCGGTCACTGGCTGGACGCCACGGAGTGCGACACCCAGCCGATCCCGGTCATCAGGGACGACTGGGAGGACGAGCACGCCTCGGCCGCCGCGGAGAGCTCGCCGAAGGCCCACCGCCCCGAGCCGCCGCGCCCGCCCCGGCGCGACATCGTCGACGAGACCGACGACAAGGGCGGCCATGTGATCTACGTCGACCCCTACGCCTGGGACCGCGACTGAGCGCTGTCGCGGATCACCTGCCCGGCCGTCTCGTCCCAGGCGTGTCGATCAGGCGACCCGCTCAGGGAGGGAAGGGGAACTGCAGCTGGCCGGGCTGGACGAAGGGCATCTTCTTCTCCATGGCCCGCTCAAGCCGCTCCACGCAATCGTTCTGCGCCGAGATGGTGCCCGCTCCCTTACCGCACTCGGTATAGGCGGCCAGCTCGTCGCTGAAGTAGAACTGCATCGCGGTCACCCCGGCCGACACCAGCAGCGCCCCAGCGGAGAGCACGATGCCCGCCACGGCGGTGCCGATGGGTTTAGGGACGGAACGCAGCGCGGGGATCGCGCGGATTGAGGTGACAAGGGCGAAAATCGCCATGACGAGTCCCGCGAGGGGGAGCACCAACGTCATCACCACCGCGGTGACCGCGAGCCATAGGGCCCTTCGACCGGCGCTCTCGGTGGACCGTACCTGGACCGGCAGTGTCACCTGACCTCCTTGCATCGTTCGTGCGGACAGGCCGATACCCTTGCAGCGGCGTGAGTCCCCGTCCGAATGGAGTGCGTCGGTGTCATCCCAGGCCGTTCGGCTTGTGGTCCTCGTGTCCGGTTCTGGAACCAACCTACAGGCCCTTCTGGACGCTGTGGCAGACGAGACCTACGGCGCCAGAGTGGTGGCCGTGGGTGCCGATCGCGGCGGTGTCGAGGGGCTGGCACGCGCGCAGCGTGCGGGGGTGCCGACCTTCGTGGAGAGGATGGCCGACCACCCCACCCGCGAGGACTGGGATCGGGCGCTCGCCGCCCGTATCGCGGCGTACCGGCCGGACCTCGTGGTCTGCGCGGGGTTCATGAAGATTCTCGGCAAGCCGACGCTGGAGGCCTTCCCGGTCCTCAACACCCATCCCGCGCTGCTGCCCTCCTTCCCGGGCGCGCACGGTGTGCGCGACGCGCTCTCGTACGGCGTGCGCGTCACCGGCTGCACCGTGATGCTCGCCGACGCGGGTGTCGACACCGGGCCGATCATCGCCCAGGAGGCCGTGCCCGTGCTGGACGACGACGACGAGGCGGCACTGCACGAGCGCATCAAGTCCGTCGAGCGTCATCTGCTCGTCGACACCGTCGGCCGGATGGCCCGCGAGGGCTGGACCGTCATCGGCAGGACTGTTCGATTCGGACGACCCGGCGGATGAGCCGGGCGCCCCGGAGAAACCGGAACCAACCAGGAGGAGCACGAAGTGACCCGCATCGCCATCCGGCGCGCGTTGATCGCGGTGTATGACAAGAGCGGGCTGGAGGAGTTGGCCCGTGGGCTCGACGCCGCGGGTGTGGAGATCGTCTCCACCGGGGGCACCGCCGCGAAGATCACCTCTTTCGGCGTCCCCGTCACTCCTGTCGAGTCGCTGACCGGCTTCCCCGAGTGCCTCGACGGCCGGGTCAAGACGCTGCACCCGCGCGTGCACGCCGGCCTGCTGGCCGACGGTGGCAACCCCTCCCACGTCAAGCAGCTCGAAGAGCTGGAGATCGAGCCGTTCGAGCTGGTGGTGGTCAACCTCTACCCGTTCCAGGAGACCGTGGCCTCCGGCGCCTCCGGCGCCGAGTGCGTGGAGCAGATCGACATCGGCGGTCCCGCGATGATCCGGGCCGGGGCCAAGAACCACGGCACCGCCGCGGTCGTGGTCGACCCGGCCTCCTACGGTGACGTGCTCGCCGCGGTCGCCGCGGGCGGCTTCACCCTCACCGAGCGCCGCCGTCTGGCCGCCGCCGCGTACGCGCACACCGCCTCCTACGACACCGCGGTGGCCACCTGGTTCGCGGATGTCTACGCGGCCGAGGAGGGCGTGTGGCCGGGCTACCTGGGCGCGGCCTGGGAGCTCAAGTCGCCGCTGCGCTACGGCGAGAACCCGCACCAGGGCGCGGCCCTGTACTCCAGCGGGAAAGCCGGCCTGGCGGACGCCGAGCAGCTGCACGGCAAGGAGATGTCCTACAACAACTACCTGGACGCCGACGCCGCCTGGCGGGCGGCGTGGGACTTCGACGGGCCCGCCGTGGCGATCATCAAGCACCAGAACCCGTGCGGCATCGCGGTCGGCGCCGACGTCGCCGAGGCGCACCGCAAGGCACACGCCTGCGACCCCGTCTCCGCGTACGGCGGCGTGATCGCGGTCAACGCGGAGGTGACCGAGGAACTGGCCCGCCAGATCGCCGAGGTGTTCACCGAGGTCGTGGTGGCTCCCTCCTACACGGCCGAGGCGCTGGCGCAGCTCACCGGTAAGAAGAACATCCGGCTGCTGGCCTGCCCGCGGGGGCCGTCCAACCCGCTGGAGTTCCGCCGGATCGACGGCGGCCTGCTGGTGCAGAACGCCGACCGGGTCGACGCCCCGGGCGACGACCCGTCCACCTGGGAACTGAAGGCGGGGCCCGCCGCCTCCGCCGAGGTCCTCGCGGATCTGGCCTTCGCCTGGAGGGCGTGCCGCTCGGTGAAGTCCAACGCGATCCTGCTGGCCGCGGACGGCGCGAGCGTGGGCGTCGGCATGGGCCAGGTCAACCGGGTCGACTCGGCGCGGCTCGCGGTCTCCAGGGCGGGCGAGCGCGTCCAGGGGGCCGCGGCGGCCTCCGACGCGTTCTTCCCCTTCGCCGACGGCCTGCAGATCCTCATCGACGCGGGAGTGAAGGCGGTCGTGGAGCCGGGTGGCTCGATCAGGGACGAGGAGGTCATCGCCGCGGCCGAGGCGGCGGGAGTGACCCTCTACTTCACCGGCACCCGTCACTTCTTCCACTGACCTCCTCTCCCGGGTACGGCTGCCGCACAGGTGTGGCAGCCGTACCCGGGAGATAGGAGAGTGGCGAATTAGACAGGATTACTTGGGTGAAAAAGGTTTGACCTGCGATTAGTCTGAAGCGTCCCTTTCGTTCCTGTCGCGGAGACCCCTCATGCCACTGCTCGACCACGCCCTGTACTCCTTTGTGATCATGCAGGATTTCTGGGGTAGCCCATGGATGATGATCATCATCGCGCTCGGTGCGGCCTACCTCGGCGGGCGGGTCGTGGAGTGGATCCCCTTCACCCGCAGGATCATCGAGCGGAGGGAAGCGGAGCGCGATCCGTCCTCGTGAGAGGGTTGGCGGTATGAGTGCGCGGATTCTCGACGGCAAGGCCACAGCGGCAAAGATCAAGGCAGACCTCACGACGCGGGTGACCGCGCTGAAGGAGCAGGGCATCGTCCCCGGGCTCGGTACGGTTCTGGTGGGAGAGGACCCGGGCAGCCAGATCTACGTGGCGGGCAAGCACCGCGACTGCGCGGAGGTCGGCATCTCCTCCCTCCGCAGGGACCTGCCGGAGAACGCCACCCAGGCCGAGGTCGAGGCGGTCGTCGACGAGCTCAACGCCTCCGAGGAGTGCACCGGCTACATCGTCCAGCTCCCGCTGCCCCGTCACCTCGACACGCAGGCGCTGATCGAGCGGATGGACCCGGCGAAGGACGCCGACGGCCTCCACCCGGCCAACCTGGGCCGTCTGGTCCACATGGTCGACGCGCCGCTGCCCTGCACGCCGTACGGCATCGTCGTGCTCCTGCAGGAGTACGGGGTGCCGCTCAAGGGGGCGGAGGTCGTCGTGGTCGGCCGCGGTATCACCGTGGGCCGCTCGCTCGGCCTGCTGCTGACCCGCCGCTCGGAGAACGCCACGGTCACCCTCTGCCACACCGGCACCCAGGACCTCGCGGCCCACACCAGGCGCGCCGACATCGTCGTCGCCGCGGCCGGGGTGCCGCATCTGATCACCGCGGACATGGTGAAGCCGGGCGCCGCCGTGCTGGACGTCGGCGTCTCCCGGGTCGACGGGAAGATCGCCGGTGACATCGCCCCCGGCGTCGAGGAGGTCGCGGGCTTCCTCACCCCCAACCCCGGCGGTGTGGGCCCGATGACCCGGGCCATGCTGCTCACCAACGTGGTCGAGGCCGCGGAGATGCGCGCCCGCGAGCGGGGCTGACCCCGCGGGCAGGCAGGATCCCGCGTACGGGCCGGTCTCATCGGGCCGGTCTCACGAGGCCGGCTTCGCGGGACAGACCTCATCGAAGAAGTCCCACCGGACAGGCCTCGCCGAGCAGGCCGATATCCCCGGGTGACCGGTCCCAGGACGGGACC
>NZ_JBEXGU010000235.1:0-10829 GCF_040607515.1 Streptosporangium sp. NPDC005286
CTTCCTATCTCGTCAAGGCGGGGGCCCCCGGACCACGGTCGCCCGCAACCCACCCTCGTGAGGCCGGGGAAGCGAGTGCTTCCCGGGCCTCAAGGGGATCGGGGACGACTCCGCACGGGAACCGGCGACGGATCCCGTGCGGGAGCCCCGCGGCGAGTGGACCGCGTACGGGTCAGAACGCGATGTCGCGCCAGGTGCCGACCTCGGCGGCGATCAGTGCCCTCGGCAGGACGGCCATGCGGTCGACCGCCCCGCTCAGGCGCTGGCCGCCGCCCTGGTCGGCGCCGAAGCGCAGCGGCCGAGAGGTGCAGCCGGTGATGCCGTCGGTGGTGGCCGTGCCGCCGCCGACCCGGGTGCCGTCCACGTACGTGTTGATCGCGCCGGTCCGGTCCATGGTGACGACGAGGTCGATGTAGCGGCCGGTCGGGATCGTCCCGCTCAGCCCCACGTTCAGCCCGGCGCCGATGAAGCGCAGGGTGTTGGAGGGGGTCAGGTCGACGATGATCCCGTCGGTGCCCGGGTTGCCGCTCGGCTGGGAGTCGAAGAGCCGCCGGTAGCCGGTCCCCTCGATCTTGACCTCGGCCGCGAACGTCGCCTCGGGCAGGTAGCCGATCAGCGTGTTCTCCGTGGTGATGTAGGTCGAGCCGTTCAGGACCAGCCCACTGCCGCTCGGGGCCGCGGTGTCGTAGGTCGCGGTGCCGACGACGGTGCCGTGCCTGCCGCTGCCGGAGGAGTCGGTGACGGTCGTGCCCGACGTCGGGTCCCAGGCGACGACGGCCCTGCCCGCCGGGGGAGAGACGCACGGGCTGAGGCGGACGGAGGTCGCACCACCGGCCGTCCAGCCGTCGCCCGCGAGTTCCGCCGTGATCCGCGCGGATCTGGTCCCGTTCGCCGGGCCGACGGCCACGGTGAACGAGGCGGTCCTGGACTGCCCGACCGGGACCTCCGGCACCTGGATCGAGACGGGCGTGGCCGTCCAGCCCCGCGGCAGGACGAGGGTCGCCGCGCCCGCGGGCACGGTGCGGCCCCCGGTCGCGGTGACGGTGACCTCGACCGGGATCGACTCACCGCTGCCCGCGGCCCCGGGAGCGGTGATCTTGACGACCACCTCGTTGACGATCGTGTAGGACCTGCCCGCCTTGGCGTCGATGGTGATGACGTCACCGTCGCGGCGCGGGTCGATCGTCCTGCCACGCTCGTCCTCGACGCGGTAGCGGCCACCGATCATGGCGGCCCGGACCTTGAGGGGACCGGACCTGCCGGCGTGCACGGTGACCCTGTCGGCGTTGCCGTCCTTCCAGGAGGCGTCCACGGTCACGTCACCGCGGGCCCGCAGACCGGTCACCGAGCCGGTGGCCCAGGTCGACGGCAGCGCGGGCAGCACGTGGACGGTGTCGTGCTGGCTCTGCAGCAGCATCTCGGCCATGCCGGAGGTGGCGCCGAAGTTGCCGTCGATCTGGAACGGCGGGTGGGTGTCCCACAGGTTGTCCAGCGTGGAGCCCTTGAGCTGCTCGCCGAGCATCTTGTGCGCGTGGTCGCCGTCCAGCAGGCGTGCCCAGAAGTTGATCTTCCATGCCTTGCTCCAGCCGGTGCCGCCGTCGCCCCGCGCGGTGAGTGAGACCTTGGCCGCCTCGGATTCGGGGGTCCCGGCCGTTATCTGCCGTCCGGGGTGCAGCGCGAACAGGTGGGAGACGTGCCGGTGGGTGTTGCCCCGGTCGTCCAGGTCCTCCTTCCACTCCTGGAGCTGTCCCCAGGAACCGATCCGGATGCCCGGGTCGAGCTTGGCCAGCGCGGCCGTCACCTCGGCCTGGAAGGCCTTGTCGGTCTTCAGTTCCTTCGCCGCCTCCAGGGTGTTGGTCAGCAGGTCGAAGACGATCTGCTGGGACATCGAGGCGCCCGCCGTGAAGTCGCCCTGCTCGGGGGAGTAGCTGGGGGAGACCACGAGAGCGCCGTCACGCGGGTCGGTGTAGAGGGTGTCCAGCCAGAACTCGGCCGCGCCCTTCATCACCGGGTACGCGGTCTTGCGCAGGTATTTGGTGTCGCCGCTGAAGCGGTAGTGGTCGTACATCTGCTGGGTCAACCACGCCGCCGCGTCCGGGAACCAGAACGCGGTGGCCCAGTCGTGCACGCCGGTGAAGCCGAACGGGTTGGTCTCGTTGTGCACCACCCAGCCGCGCGCCCCGAACATCTCCCGCGCGGTCTTCGCGCCGGGGGCGACCATCGACTGGATGTAGCGGTCGTACGGTTCGGTCGTCTCGGCGAGGTTGGTCTGCTCGGCGAGCCAGTAGTTCATCTGCAGGTTGATGTTGACGTGGTAGTCGGCCGACCAGGGGGGGTTGGTCGAGTTGTTCCACACGCCCTGCAGGTTGGCCGGGAGCGACCCCTTCCTGGAGGAGGCGATCAGCAGGTAGCGGCCGTAGGCGAAGAACATCGCCTCCAGCGCCCGGTCGTCGGCCGAGGCACCGCCGGTGTACGCCGCGCGGAGCCTGTCGGTCGGGACGGCTGGGGCCCGCTGACCGAGGTCGAGCCTGACCCGGTCGAACAGCTTCCGGTAGTCGGCCAGGTGGTCGGACCTGAGCTTTTCGTACGACTTCCCGGTGGCCTTGTCGACCGCCGAGGTGACCTTGGCGTGCGGGTCGGCGCCCCGGTAGGTGGGGTAGGTGTCGGCGTAGTCGGTGCCCGCGGACAGCACGAACACCGCGCTGTCGGCGCCCGCGACGGTGATCCGGTCGGTGCCGTCGGTGCGGGTGCCGCCCTGGGTGATCACCTGGACCTGGGACTCGAACCTCATGCCGTTGTCGGCGAGCGCACCCCGGACCGTCAGGCGTCCCTTCGAGACCGAGACCTGCCTGTCGGAGCGGGGGGAGGAGGTGCGCAGCGTGAAGGAGACCTTGCCCTTCTCGCCGGCGGAGATCCGGCCGACGATGACGTTGCCGGGGTGGCTGGCGAAGTACTCGCGGGAGTAGGTCACGCCGTCCGCGGTGTAGCCGACCCTGGCGACCGCGTCGCGCAGGCTCAGCTCCCGGCGGTAGCCGGTGGTGGCCCCGGGGGTCTCGGGCATGTCCAGCCAGAGGTCGCCGAAGGTCTGGTAGGCGCCGAACCCCCTCTTGGGCTGGCCGAGCTTGGCCGCCACCGCCGTGGGGGGGATCTTGCCGTCGCGGTCGATCTCTGCCCTGACCTCGGCGATCGCGTTCGGCCTGGGGGAGGTCCAGTTGCCGAAGTCGTAGCCGTTGGAACCGGGACCGCCGGTCCACAGGGACTTCTCGTTGAACTGGATCTGCTCGCCGCCGACGCCGCCGAACACCATGGCGCCCAGCGCGCCGTTGCCGATCGGCAGCGCCTGGGTCTCCCAGTCGGTGGCGGGCTTGTCGTACCAGAGCGTCAAGTCATCGGGTGTATCTGCTTGCGTCATGTTCGCTGACAGCTCCGCATTCGCCGGACCGAGTCCGTATAGCCCGGTAGTGAGGGTGAGGGTGGCGAGGAGAACTATGGCGAGGCGTCGTCGTGGGGGGCGATGCAACGAATTCCTCCGATCACAGGGCGGGACTGTTTCTAGGAGATAGCACCGAAACTCCGCCGTAACAAGCCTCATCCTCCGATGTTTGTTACGAGTCGATCGCTCGCGCCCTCGTCACCGAAAGCCGTGCCGTAGACGATCTTTGCTCCTACCCGCCGGGGGAAGTCCGATGACTGAAGGCTGAAATTGGGCCATGATCCGGGATAACCCCTGTCAGATGGGATTTCTCCTCGATAACGGATCGGATGTATCGGGGGCGAGGGGGTTGACATCGAGGTTCGGCGTCGTTCAGCATCACGGAACAAGACATCCGATGTATCAACGAAGGGTGCGGTGTGAAGCTGCTGCGAGTAGGACCCGTCGGCCATGAGCGGCCGGCCGTCCTGGACGGGGCCGGTAACCTCCGCGAAATCTCCGAAGCCGAGATCGACGGGGCTTTCCTCGCCTCCGGGGGAGTGGCTCGCGTCCGGGAGGCGCTGGAGCGGGACGAACTGCCCGTGCTGGACGCCGAGGGACTGCGGATCGGCGCCCCGATCGCCAGGCCGGGCAAGATCGTGTGCATCGGGCTCAACTACCGTGACCACGCGGAGGAGACGAACACCCCGCCCCCGGCGGAACCGGTCGTCTTCATGAAGGCCGCCAACACGATCGTCGGTCCCGACGACGAGGTGCTCATCCCCAGGGACAGCGTGAAGACCGACTGGGAGGTCGAGCTGGCGGTCGTCATCGGCGAGACGGCCCGCTACGTCGAGACGGACGAGGAGGCGCTGTCCAAGATCGCGGGCTACACCATCTCCAACGACGTCTCCGAGCGCGAGTTCCAGCTGGAGCGCGGCGGCCAGTGGGACAAGGGCAAGTCCTGCGAGACCTTCAACCCGCTCGGCCCCTGGCTGGTCACCTCCGACGAGATCCCCGACCCGCAGGCGCTGGGCCTGCGCCTGTCGGTGGACGGCGTGCGGCGCCAGAGAGGCGACACCAAGAACATGATCTTCACCGTGGCGGAGATCGTCCGCTACCTCAGCCGGTTCATGGTCCTCGAACCCGGTGACCTCATCAACACCGGCACCCCCGCCGGCGTCGCGCTCGGCCTGCCCGGCACCCCGTACCTGCGAGCGGGGCAGGTCATGGAACTGGAGATCGACGGCCTCGGCGCCCAGCGGCAGACGGTGGGACAGGCATGAGCGAGGGGGTGGGCGCGTACCACATCACCTCGATGGAGACCCATGACATCCGCTTCCCCACCTCGCTGGAGCTCGACGGCTCCGACGCGATGAACCCCGACCCCGACTACTCGGCCGCCTACCTGGTGCTGAGGACCGACGACGGGTTCGAGGGCCACGGCTTCGCCTTCACCATCGGACGCGGCAACGAGGTGCAGACCTCCGCGATCAGGGCGCTGGAGCCGTACGTGCTGGGCAGGGACGTCGAGGACATGGGCGCGCTCTGGAAGGAGATGGTCCACGACTCCCAGCTGCGCTGGCTCGGCCCGGAGAAGGGCGTCATGCACATGGCGATCTCCGCCGTGGTCAACGCGCTCTGGGACCTGAAGGCCAAGCGGGCGGGCAGGCCGCTCTGGCTGCTGCTGGCCGAGATGTCGCCCGAGGAGCTCGTCGAGCTGGTCGACTTCCGCTACCTCACCGACGCGCTCACCCCGCGGGAGGCGCTGGAGATCCTGCGCGCCGCCGAGCCCGGCAGGCGCGAGCGCATCGCCCACCTGCGCGAGCACGGCTACCCGGCCTACACGACCTCACCGGGATGGCTCGGCTACGGCGACGACAAGCTGCGCCGCCTGTGCAAGGAGGCGATGGACGAGGGCTTCACCCAGATCAAGCTGAAGGTCGGCGCCGACCTGGAGGACGACCGGCGGCGGATGCGCATCGCCCGCGACACCTGCGGCGACGACTTCCCCATCGCGATCGACGCCAACCAGCGCTGGGACGTCGACTCCGCCATCGCCTGGGTGAACGCCCTCGCGGAGTTCCGCCCGCACTGGGTGGAGGAGCCGACCAGCCCCGACGACGTGCTCGGCCACGCCGCCATCGCCAGGGGCATCGCGCCCATCCCGGTCGCCACCGGTGAGCACGTCCAGAACCGCATGGTCTTCAAGCAGCTCCTGCAGGCCGACGCGATCTCCTACCTGCAGATCGACGCGGCCCGCGTCGCGGGGGTGAACGAGAACATCGCGATCCTGCTGCTCGCCGCCAAGTTCGGCGTCCCGGTCTGCCCGCACGCGGGCGGGGTCGGCCTGTGCGAGCTGGTGCAGCACCTGTCGATGTTCGACTACGTCGCGGTCAGCGGTTCGATGGAGAACCGGGTGATCGAGTATGTCGACCACCTGCACGAGCACTTCGTCGACCCCGTGGTGATCGAGAACGGCGCCTACGTCGCGCCGAGCCTGCCCGGTTTCGGCGCGGCCATGCACGCCGCGTCGATCACCGACCACACCTACCCCGACGGCCCGGTATGGAGGTCCCTCAATGGGTGAGTTCGACGGCCTGCGCGCCCTGGTCACCGGTGGCGGTTCCGGCATCGGCCTGGCCGCAGCCACCCTGCTGGCCGAGCGGGGCGCGCGGGTGGCCTGTCTGGACATCAACGCCTCCGGTGGTCCGTTCGTCGAGGTCAAGGCGGATGTCACCGACGAGGAGGCGGTCCGCGCGGGCGTCTCCGGGGCCGTCGAGCAACTCGGCGGCCTGGACGTCCTCATCAACAACGCCGGGATCGGCGCCGCAGGGACGATCGAGGACAACTCCTACGAGGAGTGGTCGAAGGTTCTGGACGTCAACGTGCTGGGCATCGTCCGGGTCACCCGGGCGGCCCTGCCGCACCTGCGCCGCTCGGCGCACGCCGCGATCGTCAACACCTGCTCGATCGCGGCGACGGCGGGACTGCCCCAGCGGGCGCTCTACAGCGCGTCCAAGGGGGCCGTCCAGTCACTGACCCTGGCGATGGCCGCCGACCACGTCCACGAGGGGATCCGCGTCAACTGCGTCAACCCGGGCACCGCCGACACTCCCTGGGTGCGGCGCCTGCTCGACGCGGCGCGGGATCCGGCGGCCGAGCTGGCGGCACTGGAAGGCCGCCAGCCGATGGGCCGCCTGGTGAGCGCCCCCGAGGTCGCCGCGGCGATCGCCTACCTCGCGAGCCCGCTCGCGGCGTCCACCACCGGTACGGTCCTGGCCGTGGACGGTGGAATGCACGGGCTCAGGCTCCGGCCCAAACCCTGATCCCGAGGTCGGCCTGACCCGGATGAGACAGCGCTCCATAGAAAACTCACCCCCCACATGGCTTTGAATCGAGGCAAAGGTATGAAAATCGGACCCGCGGCGACAGGCGCGGCACTGCTCGCGCTCGCCTTCACCCTCTCCGCGTGCGGATCGCCGGAGGCCACCGGTACCGGCGCGGCCCAGCCCGCCGGTGAGGCCGGTGCCAAGGGCGGCAAGGTCGGGATCGACTTCCCCCGCGCGGACTCCGACTTCTGGAACTCGTTCAACAAGTACGTCCCGCAGATGGCGACCGAGCTGGGCGTCGACCTGATGCCGCCGACCAACTCGCAGAACGACGTGGCCAAGCTGGTGGCCAACACCCAGGCCCTGTCGGGACAGGGCGCCAAGGTGATCGTCATGGCCCCGCAGGACACCGGCGCGATCGCCTCCACGCTGCAGACCCTGGAGGGCAAGAACATCCCCGTCGTCACCGTGGACACCCGCCCGGACAAGGGCAAGGTCTACATGGTGGTACGGGCCGACAACAAGGCGTACGGCACGAAGGCCTGCGAGTTCCTCGGCGAGAAGCTCGGCGGCAAGGGCAAGGTCGTCCAGCTCATGGGCGCGCTCTCGTCGATCAACGGCCGCGACCGGGCCGAGGCGTTCGGCGCCTGCATGAAGGAGAAGTTCCCCGAGATCACGGTCTTCGACGAGCCGACCGAGTGGGAGGGCACCAAGGCCGCCTCGATGCTGCAGACCCGCCTTGAGCAGCACCCGGATATCAAGGGCGTCTACATGCACGCCGGAGGTGTCCACCTGGCCCCCACCATCCAGGTGCTCAAGGCCAAGAACCTGATCGTGCCGCCGGAGGACCCCAAGCACGTCTTCGTGATCTCCAACGACGGCATCCCGCAGGAGTTCGAGGCCATCCGCAAGGGCGAGATCGACGCCACGGTCTCCCAGCCGGCCGACCTCTACGCCAAGTACGCGATGTTCTACGCCAAGGCCGCGGCCGAGGGCAAGACCTTCCAGCCCGGCCCCACCGACCACGACAGCACGATCATCCAGCTGCCGAACGGTCTTGAGGACCAGCTCCCCGCCCCGCTGGTCACCAAGGAGAACGTGGACGACAAGGCTCTCTGGGGTAACCAGGTCAAGTGATGACATCTTCCGTCACGGCGGTCGAGGCGGTTGGGATCACCAAGCGCTTCGGCCCCACCACAGCCCTCAACGGCGCCGGGATCGCCATCGCCGAGGGGGAGACGCACGCGCTCGTCGGCAGGAACGGCGCGGGCAAGTCCACGCTGGTGTCGATCCTGACCGGCCTGCAGCGTCCGGACGAGGGTGAGGTCCGCTTCGCCGGGCGGCCCGCGCCGCCGCCGGCCGACCGGGACGCCTGGCGGCAGCGTGTCGCGTGCGTCTACCAGAAGTCGACGATCATCCCCACGCTCTCCGTCGCGGAGAACCTCTTCCTGAACCGCCAGACCGAGCGGGGCAGGATCAACTGGCGGACCCTGCGAAGGCGGGCCCGGCAGCTCCTGGAGCAGTACGGCGTGGACGTCGACGCCGAGACCATGGCCGGGGATCTCGGCGTCGAGCAGCGCCAGCTGCTGGAGATCGCCAGGGCGCTGTCGTTCGGCGCCCGGTTCATCATCCTGGACGAGCCCACCGCCCAGCTCGACGGCCCCGCCATCCAGCGGCTCTTCGACCGGATGCGCGCCCTGCGGGAGCAGGGCGTCACGATGATGTTCATCTCCCACCATCTTGAGGAGGTGTACGAGATCTGCCAGAGCGTCTCGGTCTTCCGCGACGCCCGGCACATCGTCACCGCCGCGGTCGGCGACCTGCCCCACGACCGGCTCGTCGACGCGATGACCGGCGAGGCCACCGCCGCCTACGAGTACCGCACCCGCACGCCCGATACCTCGGCCCCCGTGGTGCTCTCGGCGCGGGCGCTCAGTCTCGCGGGTCGCTACCAGAACGTGGACCTGACCGTTCGCGCGGGCGAGATCGTCGGTCTGGCCGGCTCGGGCAGCAGCGGCAAGGTCGGTCTCGCCGAGACCCTGGTCGGCCTGCACCGGGCGGACACCGGGACGGTGACGGTCAACGGCACGGAGGTCAGGCAGGGCGACGTGCCGTCGGCGCTCCGCGCCGGGCTCGGCTTTGTCCCCCAGGACAGGCACCACCAGGGCTTCGTCCCGCTGCTGTCGATCGCCGAGAACGCGACCATCCCGATCGCCCACAAGCTCGGCCGCTTCGGCGCGGTGTTCCCGGCCCGCCGCCGCGAGCGTGGCGCCCGGATGATCGAACAGCTGGACATCAAGACGACGGGGCCCGACCAGCCGGTGGCCGACCTGTCCGGCGGCAACGCCCAGAAGGTGGTGCTGGCCAGGGCGCTCGCCGACGACCCTCGCGCGCTCGTGGTCATCAACCCGACCGCCGGGGTGGACGTCAAGGCCAAGCACTCCCTGCTCGGCGCGGTGGAGGACGCGGCCGACCGGGGCGCGGGGGCCGTACTGGTCTCCGACGAACTCGACGACCTGAGGATCTGCGACCGGGTCCTCGTCATGTTCCACGGCAGGATCGTCAAGGACGTGCCGCGCGGCTGGACGGACAACGAGCTGGTGGCGGCGATGGAAGGTATCGACCACTGATGACCACGACGAAGACCCTCCCTCCCGCGCCGGCCGCCCCCCGGGGGCGCCGCATCCGGCTCGGGCGTTTCCGCGACCTCACCTTGGTCCCGGTGATCGTCGTTCTGCTGATCGCCGGTTCCCTGGTGGACCCGATCTTCCTCACCCCGGGCAACCTGACCAACGTGCTCCAGCAGCAGTCCGCCCTGGCGCTGGTGGTGCTCGCCGAGGCGCTGATCCTGATCTCCGGCAAGTTCGACCTCTCGCTGGAGTCCACGGTCGGCATGGCGCCCGCCGTCGGCGTGATGCTGGTCATCCCGGTGGCGGCCGGCGGCTTCGGCCTTGAGCTGCCCGGCATCCTGGCGATCCCGCTCTGCCTGCTGATCGGTGGCCTGGTCGGCGCCTTCAACGGCTTTCTGATCCTGCGCTTCCAGCTGTCGGCCTTCATCGTCACGCTGGCCATGATGATCGTCGTGCACGGTCTCCAGCTGGGTCTCACCCAGGGCAAGAGCCTGTTCGAGCTGCCCGAGTCGTTCCTCTACCTGGGCAGTGCCACCTGGCTCGGCCTGCCGGCGGCCATCTGGATCGTCGGCGCGCTCTTCACCGCGGCCATCGTCACGCTCGGCTACTTCCGGGTCGGCCGCTCGCTCTACGCCATCGGCGGCAACGCCGACGCCGCCCGCGCGGCGGGCGTCAGGGTCGAGCGGGTCGTCTGGGTCGTCTTCGTCATCGGCGGGATCGTCGCCGCGCTCGCCGGCGTGCTGGAGACCGGTCGCCTGGGCGGCATCAGCGCCAACCAGGGCGTCGGCTGGATCTTCATGGCCTTCGCCGCCGCCGTCATCGGCGGCGTCAGCATGGACGGCGGCAAGGGGACGATCCTCGGCGCGCTCACCGGTGTCCTGGTGATCGGCCTCGTCGAGAACATCCTGACCCTGAAGGGCGTCCCCGGCGAGTGGAAACAGCTCGTCTACGGTTCGATCATCCTGGTCGCCCTGATGATCAGCCGCCTGGCCGGCGGCAAGGCCCAGGACTGACGCGCCGCGGTCCCGCTCCTTCGGGCGGGACATGCGGACGTTCGGCCCGTACGGGCGCGGAGCCGGTGCGGACCTGCGAAGTCTGCAGGGGTGCGCGGACCCGGGCGGATACCTCAAACTGCACAAGAGCCGTAAAGCATTACTCCCGTACGAGAAACGTGAAGCCGTACAGAACGGAGCAAGAGGTGCAGGTCAGCAGGTATGGCTTCGGTGCGGCCCCGATCGGGAACCTGTTCTCGGCGGTCGGCGAGGACGTGGCGCGGGCGGCGGTGGACGCGGCCTACGAGGCGGGCATCCGGCTGTTCGACACCGCGCCGCACTACGGGCTCGGCCTGTCGGAGCGGCGGCTCGGCGCCGCCCTGGCGGACCGGCCCCGTGACTCCTACGTCCTGTCCACCAAGGTCGGCCGCCTGCTCGTCCCGGCCGAAGAACCCTTCGGCCG